>NZ_JAUBRB010000034.1:0-72878 GCF_036701585.1 Microcoleus sp. POL10_C6
TTTTCGATCGCTCATCTTTTAGTGCATTCAATCTACAGTAATGCGCCTCTTTATTCTGTCTTAGTCTAAACTCCAGTCATAAACCCGCCCCACCCAACATTAAACAGCCATCTACCTCTTTCAAAATACAAGGAGCGGGTTTAGCTACGCTCTATATTGTTATTGATAACTTGCGCCCTTCTTAGGGACGAACGGGCACGAGCGGCCCGTTCCACAATACATCAATTTTCTTGTGTGGTGGGCATCTTGTCCGCCCCTGAAAGACTTTCAGAATTCGGGAAAAACCTTTGAGTAATCCAAGCAGTTACAATATGAGAAAGCAATCCCATCGGCCCAGCAAAAAAACACAAAGCCAAAGAATGAACCGTCCAAACTCCTGTCCGCTGTCCTTCCAAATAAATCCAGCGCCCGACAAACAAGTCCATCACTAAAAAATGTATCCATCCCGTAGCAGCCGCCGTTTCTTCCCCCAGAAACTTAGCAATATCTGCTAACTTAGGATTGGATAAAGCAGCCGCATTTTCCGCAGTCAGACTGCTACCAAACAAATATATGTACAAAACGGCGAGCACTGCAAACGGAATAAAGGAATTCATCACTTTTCGGGTAATTCCCCAGTTGGGTAATAAAATCATAATTGCCCAGAAAGGCACAACGAACAGATTACCGACATTAAAAATTAGTTCTGGTGTCATAGTTGGCTCTTGGCTCCTGCGAATGCAATGCAATTAAGGATGTTAAGATTACTTTACACAATTTTTGCGGAAATTTCTCAAAATCAGAAAAAAATCTCATTCACAAATGAAATAGAATTGCTATACTTATCTAAAATTTCAAATCTCGCATCTAAAATCGATTAAGGCAGCACAGCCCATGACAAATTATAATAACTTTCCCGATTGGTGCAAGCAAAAAGAGAATCTCTCGCCCGACGCCACACATACGGTAGAGATACTGTTGCAAATATCAGATTCTTCCGAGTGCGATCGAGCTAACGAACTGCTTTCTAATACAAAAGAAATTAACCTCAAAAATCTTCAAATTACCGATATTAGCCCCCTCTCATCTTTCACTCAAGTTACTAATCTCATCCTCGGCAGTAATCAAATATCTGACATCGCTCCCCTGCAATCTTTAACCAATCTGAAAACTTTGATTATGGATGTCAATCAAATATCAGATATCAGCCCGCTTTCATATCTAATAAATCTGACTCAACTCGTTCTCGATACCAATCAAATCGCAGATATCAGTCCCCTAGCAGGTCTAACTAATCTTACCGCACTTGTCTTGTTTGACAACAAAATTTTCGACATCACTCCGGTGAAAAATTTAACTAACTTAAATGCGCTGATTCTTTACAACAATCAAATTTCAGATATCGCTCCTCTGGAAAATTTAACTGAACTCCAGACACTCTACCTTTACAATAATAAAATATCGGATATCACCCCGCTTAGTTCTTTAAAAAATCTCACTACGCTGTTTCTATTCGGAAATGAAATATCTGACCTGACTCCGCTGGAATCTCTAACTAACTTAAATAAATTAGTTTTATTCCAAAATAAAATATCAGATATTAGTCCTTTGACATCGCTCACTAATTTAATTGAACTTAACCTCGGTAACAATCAAATATCAGACATCAGTCCACTGAAATCGTTAACTAATTTGACTGAACTTTATCTGTTCAACAATCCGATTTCGGATAGCAGCGCGCTACAAGCTTTAAATAATTTATTTTTACTAGACTTGTACAACAATCAAATCTCTGATATCAGTTCCCTGCAATCTTTGCAAAAGTTAACTACCCTGGACTTGCGCGGGAATCCCATTGTTAATAAAATTTGCCCTGTCAATCCTGAATCTATATGTCGGTTTTAATTAATTATTAAGGTCGAGGCAAGATGGCAGTTTATAGAGTATAATGTCAAAGGTCAATATCAGGAGAAAGTGATGAGCGGACACGATGCTTTGATGTTAGGATTGCTGCTGTTGCCAGGTTTGGCTTTGTCGATCGCAATTATGGGCGCTTTTGCCGCTGGTGGATAATCAGTTTTGGGAGCAGGCAGATTTTGTAAAAAGTAGTTTTTTCCTCGTTTTCCTCGTTCCCTGGCTCTGGCTGGGAACGCATTTCACTCTTGCTCTGCCTCCTGTTTTTTTGCAAGCGAGGCAGAGCCTCTGGAACTCGGTTCCCAGCCAGAGCCAGGGAACCAGTTAATTTCCCTTCTTCCTTCTTACTTCTTCCTTCTTCCTTCTTCCTTCTTCCTTCTTCCTTCTTCCTTCGCTTATAAAAATTGTGCTGTAACATCCGAATTTACCAAAGTATTCGCGCACAAAATACCCGATGCTGCGACGGCGGGGACGCCAATTCCGGGCATAGTGCTGTCTCCCACCCGATACAAGCCTTTGACTGGTGTTTGCGGGCCGGGAAATGTGCCTTTTCCGGCGGCGATTGCAGGCCCGTAAGTTCCTTGATATCGGCGTAAAAATCGGGCGTGGGTGAGCGGTGTGCCGATCGACTCTAAGACTATTCGCGATCGCAAATCCGGTATAATTCTTTCTAAAGCTTGAAACAGAGATTGCGATCGCTCTTGCTTTTTCTGGTGATACAATTCGCCATATTCCCAACCTTCGTAAGGTTCCAATGTATAAGCGTGAACGGCGTGATGTCCGGGGGGCGCGAGAGTTGCATCCCACACTGTAGGAATCGAAATCATGCAAGTATTTCCGGGTACTGTAATGTCAATCTTGCTGTCGTGAACGACGACGTGGTGGCCGGTCAAACCTTCGAGTCCTTCGGCTTTAATTCCTAAATGCAGGTGCATAAAACTGTCTACTGCGGGCATCGACAAAGCGCTTTTTCGGTAGCTTTCCGGCAAATCTTCAGGCCGCAGTAATTTTGTATAAGTATCCCAGATTGTGGCATTTGAAATGACAATTGGGGCGCGGATAACTTCGCCATTTTTCAAGCGAACTCCGGTGGTTTTGCCGGATTCAACTAATATTTGCTCGACGGCAGATCCCAGGCGCAATTTTCCTCCCCAGCGCTGCAAACCTCTGACTAAAGCATCGACGATCGCACCGCTGCCACCTACAGGATATTCGATCGCACAGCGCGATCGTTCGCCAATCATAAAAGCTATTTCCGGCGCGACAGTTCCGTGCGCTTTCAAACCCGACAGCAAAAAGCACTCCAAATCTATCAAACGTCGCACCCAAGGGTCACGCACGTCCCGATCCATCAAGGAACCGGCTGAACCCGCGATCGCACCTACTAGCGGCAACAGCTTCAGCAAAGCAGGCGAGTACCGAGACAGCAAAACAGGTATTAACTGCCAGTCGGATCTCAGCGCTAAAGCCGGAATTCCACGCAAAGCTTCATACAAAACTAATAAGTTTTGTTGAAATTGCTGTAATTCTACAGCACCTTGCGGTGCGAACTTAGCTACAGCATCTAAGTAACTTCTCGCATTAGCATAAATCGGTAAACTTCCCTCTGGAAAATGGTAATGCCCCAGCGGATCGTAGGAAATTGCTGCGATCGATTCCTCCAAAACATCAAAAACTTGCCGCAAAGGATTAAACGACTGCGGATCAGTCAAACCGCAATAAAAAGAAGGCCCCGAATCAAAGTGAAATCCTCGGCGCGAAAAGCTGTGAGCTGCCCCGCCCGCTATGATGTGGCTCTCGCAGACGAGCACCCGCTTGCCGTAGCGAGCTAGCATCGAGCCTGCGACTAAGCCCCCAATACCGCTGCCAATTACGATCGCATCAAAGTCTTGCATTTATCAAATGTGGTATAATTGTATTATTTCTTGCTGAGTGTTGACGGGGTATTTTTATGGGAGGAAAACTATGAAAGCTTTATCTATTTTAGATGAAGTTGTTCGCGAATTAGAACAAGATGTCAATATCTCGCGCATTAAAAAAATAATATTTTTTGCTTGTAAAGAGTTCTGGGAAAACGACCCCGCCCAACTCGCCAGCGCAGATGTAAGGATTTTAATTGAAGAACTGTGCGCCAAATACAGCAGGTTAGAAGATATTGAAGCTGTTTTAAATAGTATAGTCTCTAAGGTTAATAAAAAAACAGAGTATGCTTTAGTAGCAGACCTCATAGTCTGTCAACTTAGCAGGCTGTATGAATTTGAAGACTTCACCAAATTAGAAGTAAACATATCTAGTTTTGGCGGTCAGGAAGCTCCCGCATTTGAAGAGCACTTTAGTTCCGAAGTACCCAGCAGCGAAGAAAGTGCAAGAAACCCCGGCAAATTATTTGATGTCAGACAAAAAATTTTGCAGCAAACAAATCCGCTGAGGGCGAAAATCCTAATTTTTTCTACTCTTTATCACCAGTTTACTTTTAGCGATCGCGACTGGCTACTGCTGAAAACTCAAGAACTTGACACTCTGCTGCGACAACTGTTTAATGTCTGTGGTAGCCTAGCTGAACTGGAATCTCAGTTGTACAGAACTGCTAGCAATCTCGACAACAGAGATGAAAACGACCAAGCTGCGAGCGTAATCATCAAAGCGATGAATCCTTGTTACGCAAAAATGCAACAGGAAGAATCCTATGAAGCCGAATCTTCGGCTAGTCAAGATTACGATCAGACACATTTAAACAACAGTGTTTATGAAGAGATCGAGCTGGTGGACAAACGCAGCGATTATTTTGATCCAGGCGAGATTACTCACATCCTTCAAGCTGCTCCACCTCATTATCATTATGACCCTCAAAAGAGTTACTTAGTGCCTGACACGGCAGAAAATCTACCGTTTAAAGAACCCGAAACCAGCAATAATTATGCTACCGAGTTCAGACAGGAAATCGTAGAAACATTCCCAGTTGCAGAAATGCCGACTATTATCGAAATTTTAGAACCTGCTGCTCCTGTTATTATAAATATTAGCGATTCCATCAAACGAAAATTGGAATTGGAAGAAGAAATGACAGAATTAGTCAGTCAAAGTGCTAACTCCGCAACGGTGCAAATAGAAAATATATTCACCCAGTTAGAAGCTGCTTTGAACGGAAAATTTTCTACGGGGAGTGCTGAGGAGCGTTTGTACTGGAAATATAAAAATCTCAGAGAGTATGTAGGCAAAGTTCAGAAGTTTACCGATAAATTGCTGGAAATTTTGATTGAACTGGAGTCAAAAGAAAGCGGAAAATATCCTTCTGAAGTCCCAGAAAACATGGCAGACAATATTTCCGACATACCGCCGGAAAACTCTAGCCATAAAGCAAATCAGTATCAGCTTCTGGAAATGGCAAAGCAAGGCAAACCAAAGGCGATCGCCCAATTGATTAATCAATTGCTACAGCCTAAAGGAATTGCTGCTACAGCGGGATTTAAAGATGGTTGGCTCCATGTAATTCTGGAGTCTGCTGAAGTACCAAACCAACAGGCTACAGCTACATACATTCACAAAAAACTCTGTACTTTAAAATCAAAATATCTTACTCATGTGAAAATTCACGGGCGACAGTTAGGCAGCAAAACAGTTTTTTGGACTCAAGAATTTGTCAATCAAACTCATTAAATGCCATACTCAAGTCTTGGGTAACACAAACTAAGTCCGCCTGGGTCAACTGAAATTCAAGAAATTTTATCAAATTTCTCAGACTCAAGTCTGGCGCTACAAAAATTAAGTCCGCCTGCGCGAACAGAAACTTAAGCAGTCTAGAAATAGCAGATTGTACCTAATTCACAACAAAAACAAATATGAATGCCAGCGAAATTTTAAGGCGATATACATCAGGAGAACTAGATTTTCAAGGTATGAATCTCAGAGGGATATACCTGAGTGGTGCCGATTTAATTGGCGTCAATTTAAGCAGTGCTGACCTCTGGGGTGCAAACTTAGCGATGTCGTACCTGAGCCGAATTAACCTTCAGCGCGCAAATTTAACTAATGCAAAGTTGTGCGGTGCTAACTTAAATCAGGCAAACTTGAGCGGAGCCAATTTGTCCGATGCAGACTTCCACGGAGCGACTTTGCAAGGTGCAGACTTTCGCAGAGCCAATATCTCTTTGGCAGTTTTTATCGATGCAAATTTGAGCGATGCAGATATGCGAGGTGTCAATTTGCAAGGTGCTGATTTGCGCGGTGCGTGCTTGCGGGGTGCAAATTTGCGGAAGGAGCCGCGGATTTTTGAGGGTGCAAATTTGCGGGGTGCAAATTTGCAAGGTGCAGATTTGCGGAGCGTCAATTTGCAAGGTGCAGATTTGACTAAAGCTAATCTCAGTCACGCGAATTTGACAGAAGCATCTCTGGGGGAAGCAAATCTGACTCAGGCAAATTTGAGCGAAGCTATTTTAGATGGCGTATTTTTGACTGAAGCAACTTTGGTAGAAACAAATTTTTCCTGGGCTGTAATGGCAAATGCTAAGTTGGAAAGAGCTGTGTTAATTGATGCTGAATTGGCTGGCGCTAACTTGCGGGGTGCATTTATGACTGATGTTAAGTTGAGCAATGCTAATTTAATCATGGCTGACTTGAGTCGAGCTAATTTGGTGCGGGCTGATTTGAGTCGAGCTAATTTTAATCAGGCAAATTTGAGTGAAGCTAATCTGACTGATGCTTATCTGGCTAGAACCGATTTGCGGGAGGCAATTTTGCACCGCACAACTTTGATTAGGGCAGATTTGAGCACGGCTAATTTATCAGGTGCTCAGTGGCGCGGTACAATTATGCCGAATGGAGAAATGCACGGGTAATTACTTCGACTAGCAATTTAACGCTCTCGGCAAAATAGTTAATTTAATAGTGAAGCAGATTTCCTGTAAGTAAAAAAAATAGGACAAGGCTGTGTTAAATCCAGGAACAATTTTACAAGAACGTTATCAATTGCAACAGCGTTTAGGACGCACAGCGGCCGGTCATCAAACTTGGCTAGCAGTAGATTTAGAGTCTCAAGAACAGGTGACACTGAAAATGTTAGCTTTTAGCCCGGAAATGCACTGGGAAGAACTCAAGCTTTTTGAAAGAGAAGCACAAGTTTTGCAGGCCCTAAATCATCCCCGCATTCCTTGCTATCGAGATTATTTTTCCCTGGAGCGGGAAGCCGGAGAAGGATTGCCTTGGTTTGGGTTAGTGCAAGATTATATTCCGGGATTTTCACTTCAGGAATTGTTAGAAAAAGGTAAAAAATTTTCAGAAAAACAAGTACGAAAAATTGCCACTGACTTGCTGGAAATTTTAATTTATTTGCATGAATTAAGCCCCCCAGTTTTGCACCGAGATATTAAGCCGAGTAATTTAATTTTGGGGGAAGATCAGCACGTTTATCTAGTAGATTTTGGTGCGGTACAAGCTCAAGCGGCGGTGACAGGTGTAACGTTTACAGTGGTAGGAACCAGTGGCTATGCACCCTTAGAACAGTTTTGGGGGCGGGCGGTGGCGGCTTCGGATTTGTATGCTTTGGGAGCTACTTTAATTCATTTGTTAACGGGGATGACTCCTGCGGATTTGCCACAGAAAGATTCTCGGATTCAGTTTAGCGATCGCGTGAGTGTGAATCCCACTTTGGTAAGCTGGATTGAGAAGATGACGGAAATCGCCTTAGAAAAGCGTTTCAGCAAGGCTAGAGACGCTTTAGCAGCTTTGAAATCGGGAAACATACAAGGGGCTAATCTTCAAATTCCGACTGTTTGGAAAATTGCTAAACCGCCTCACAGTCGCATTCAAGTTAGCAAATCAGCAACCGAGTTAAACATTAAAATTCCGTCTACTTTAGTCAGAAAGCCTTTTTTCTGTGCTTGTTTAATAGGAATATTAATTCTACTGTTATTGAGGCCGATCACCTTAGTATTGGGCGAACCAAATTTCTATACGGGATTAGGATTGTTTACGATTCTAGCAAGTACAAGTATCTTACTTAAGATTGTGGGCAATGGTAATAAAATTACATTTAACCGGAACTCCTTTAAACTGGAACATCAGATATTTGGTTGGAGTTATTTAGGACAAAGGGGGGAACTTTCTGAGATTTTGGGTGCTTTTATATACAATACTTCTTTTTTTGGGGGTAATCAAATCAGAATTCGTTCAGGCAACTATACAGGAACTTACTTTTATGTCTTAGGGAACCATTTGAAAGAGGTTGAGGCGGCTTGGTTAGCGCAAGAAATTCAAGATTGGTTAAATTTAAGATAAATTTTTGTAGGGCGAAGCCTTGGTGATTAATTTTTTTTGTATAATAGACATCTCCCAACTAAAAATGGGTGACGCACTCACTTATAGGGGGTCTAAAATACAGCAGATTTCAGGTTCATTAAGTACAGTAGCAACAGCTTGTCAACCACAGACTGCTTGATCAAAAAAATGATGCTACTTTAAAAGAGTTATGCCAAGGCTTTCAAAAAAAGACCCCAATCAAAGTCAGTATATCTTATTACGCGATCGTCCAAAAAACATTGAATTTTAATTCAAATTTATCCCTTCACAGGCAAAACGATCGCAAACTCAGTGCCAACTCCAGGCTCGCCATTCACTTCGATGCTTCCGCCATGTTTCTCTACCGCAATCTGGTGGACAATTGCCAACCCCAATCCAGTTCCTTTGCCGACACCTTTCGTCGTGAACAAATGGTCGAATATCTGCTGTTTAACTTCCTCTTTTATCCCGATGCCGTTATCAGCAATTTGAATTTTAATGTACCCTTCGCCGACTATATCCGTGCAAATCGTGATGCGGTTGGGATTGGCGGTAATTTCGCTAAAACTGCGTCCTATATTTGACTCTTCTAAGGCATCGATCGCATTGGCAAGCAGGTTCATAAAAACTTGATTCAATTGACCGGGAAAACATTCGATTTTAGGGAGATTGCCGTATTTAGTTATCACTTCGATCTGCGGGCGGTGTTCGTTTGCTTTGAGGCGGTGTTTCAAAATTAAAATAGCGCTATCAATGCCTTCGTGAATATTAAAAGGAACTTTGTAGTCTTTGTCGCCTCTGGAGAAGGTACGCAAACTGTTGCTGATGCTGCAAATGCGTTCGCATCCGAGTTGCATTGAATCAATCATCTTCGGTAAATCTTCCAAAAGATAATCGAGGTCTATCTCTTCGGCGTGGTCGGCTATTTCCGATGGCGAGGCAGCGGAGCGATACAATTCTAAGTGTGCGATCACATCTTCCAAACTTCTTTTACCTTCGCTTAAATTGCCCGAAATAAACCCAATCGGATTGTTAATTTCGTGGGCGACTCCGGCGACTAAATTACCCAATGCCGACATTTTCTCGCTTTGCACGATTTGCAGTTGTGCTTGTTGTAAATTTTTTAAAGTTCGTTCTAGCTGTTGATTTTGCTCTTGCAAAAGTTCGGCTGCTCGCTTGCGCTCAGTGGCATCCACACCCAAACCAATAATCCCGATTGTCTCGCCCTGGGAATTTTTTAACTGCACTTTCGTGATTTCTAAATCGTGTAGTTTGCCGTCAACAAGTCTGAGAATTTCGCTGGAGTAATGCGGCAAATCTTGAGCAAGGCAGGCGGCATCGGAAACCAGACATCCCGCTGCATTCTCCCCCAGTATATCTTGATAATGATCGACAGCTAGGAAATCGCTCAGGGGCACGCCCACATCTTGAGAAAATGTCTTGTTCAAAAACTGTACTTTACCACTGGGATTAACCATCCAAATCCAAATCGGAGCGACATCAAGAATCGCTTGGAGCATTTTTTTCTGATCGGCAAGCTGAGCTTCGGTTCGGCTAATTGTTACTAGCGATCGCTCTAATTGTTGGTTGTAATCCTGATATTTTTTATAGAGAAGAGCATTTTGCAAACAGATGGCTGCCTGGGAAGACAGGAGATTGAGAAGTTGCAGGCGATCGCGAGTAAAAACTCTTGCGGTTAAGCGATTTTCCAGATACAAAATGCCGACTAAGCTGCCTCGATCGACAATCGGCCAACACAACAGGCTCTGCGGTTGGTATTTGAGGATGTAGGAGTCGGAATCCCAATCACGTTGTTGAGCGAGATCCCGAACAATCACAGGTTTCAATAAATTTTTAACGCAGTCAACAATTTTAAGGGGCAAGATATCGCTGTTTTCATCGAGTTTTGCAGATGATAAGTCGATCGCCCACTCGAGTCCCGAATTGTCGAGCGCGCTGGTAGCCGAGATTTCCCATTGATTGCCGTTTGGCAAAATCAGCGCTCCTTTGTCAGCTCCTGTATTTTTCATCGCCAGTTGCATCAGTTTGGCAATCAGTCGATCGAGTTCTCTTTCACTAGAGAGCGCTTGACAAGCTTTTAGCAGTGTTGAAAAATTCCCAAAATCTGAGACACTCGCCGAAACAGACGGATGAATGGATGGATGAATGGATGGATGAAGCGATGGATTTTGCCCCGCAGGTGTTGGAAAATTTGCTAATGGATTTGCAGGGAGTTTGGCGGGTTCTAAAACCGGTTTTAATAATTGAGGATAACGTTTTTCTAAGTCGTCTATTTTGGCTCTATCTCCCCAGCGGACATAGCAATCATAGGCATCTATCATGTAGAGTCTGGCAATTTTTTCCCTTCCTAATGACAGGTAAAATTTAGCAGCGAGTTCGCAGGCAAGAGCTTCTTCATTGACATATTCGTTAGCTTTAGCTCCGGTAATAGCTCGATCATACAGTTCCATTGCTTCTGCTATCTGTCCCAAAACGCCCAGCAACTCTGCCTCAACCAGATCGAACTTGTGTTGGTAATTGATCGGCGTATGGTGCGCGAATTCTTTGAGTTTTTTCTGACTAGCCCCAACGCGCTTCAGGATTTGTTGGCGCTCCGCCGGTGCGGCATCTGCATAGATTGCCAAATGTGCCAGTGCATCATAAAAGTCGTGCATCATCGTTACTAGCATCAAAACACAATTCCCAAGATAAGGTTTGCCTCCATTTCGCCTGTCGATTGGCTGCGGATTACGGCTCGAATATATCCCGAATCCGTGGCCTCTTTTTGCTAAAATTTATACACCTCAATCTAGCAGGTAACAGGTAAAATTAATTGAAAGATTGGAATGTTTAATGTATTTGTAAATAATCGGTCTGCGTTCGAGTTCGTCGAGAATGTCTGTTCGGTTGAGGACTATTTCTACCGATGCAATTAACGGTCGCTAATGCAACTTTTTGGGATTGTGGCAGCACCGCCTCCCGCAAATCCTCCGCCACAATGATGTAGGTTTGAGAATTTTAGCTGCAGGTTGTTGGTCTTTCTCGCGCATGAACCGATCGATAGCCGATCGAGAATCTGTGTACAATTGCGCGATTGCGCGATCGAGCGATACCCCGGTATTACGCTAGTCAAATATACTGCATTTATTATTGTGTCCATATTGGCTGACCTCAACCCAGACATTAACTTGACAAAACTTAGTCTATCTATCTTAGGGCATAAACAGCATAATTTTCGAGCTGTCGATCAAAAAATCAAATTATCTATTAAAGAACAATATTTTATACTTGGGCGATCGCGATTAAAGCTTTTTACTTACGTATAAGTTTCTACTGTTAATCTCAAATGCGATTCAATGAACGCGAAATACCGTATAAACACTGTCTTATCATGTCTTCAAACATACAATTGCTAATTAATTAAATTTAATATAGTTCGATCGCCCAAATTTCCGCAAAGCCGATCAAAAAGTTACTACCTTAAAAAGTCCAAATACAATCTATAGAAATTATAAAGAATCCGTCGTGAAAGCAGTGGCACTCCAGTCCCCCCTAGAAAAGGACAGGGCCGTTGGATTGTGGTGAAACCCCCCTGCACTCTACTTCCGGCCTCATAGCCCTCCCTGCGGTTAAAACCCAATCAAATATTAATAGGCAGTAGTCTTCACATGACCGAAAGCATCCAGGATACAAGCCCCCGGATTCATCCGTGGGGTCAATGCTTCAATCTAAAATCTATAGCGTTTCTCAGTCAACTGAGGTACATTTTTAGAGCTAAAATCCTTAATGGATAAGGATTGGTTGTACCTGATCAGCTAAGGAAACGCTATAAAATCTAAAATGTAAAATCGATTGACTTTACCTACATTCCGACAGGGGTTAAAACCCCTGTCGGAATGTAGCTTCCAGAAAAGGAAACAGCGTTATTTGAGATTAGTCGTCTGTGGCTCTTTCGGCCGCTCGTTGAGTTCAGTCAATATCTCCATTCACTTTCTAGCAAATATTGTCTGAGGCATCTTGAGCCTTCTATCTTGCATCTCGTGCTGCATCATTGATATTTTCTTGGCCGCCGGCGGTATTATATCTCAGAGACTCAGTACCTTCTGATACTCTTTCTTTTGCTCCCTCGGTGGCTTCTTTAACAATATCTTTTGCTCCCTTCAAGCCTTCGCGAGTGTTTTCTTTAAGATTAGCAAAGCCTTGTTTGGTTTTGTCGCCAAAGTCATCAGCTTTGCGCTGGGCGGTGCGAGCATCGTCCTTGACCTTTTGGCCAATTTGGTCGAGTTTTTCAGGCGCATCATCCGCTACCCGCCGCACATTTTCACCGACATTGTTGCTAGATTTCGTGTCAATGCGGTGCTGCGCTTGATCTTTGAGAAGCTGAGCTTTTGCTTCTGTTGTTGTCACCTTTTTGTTTCTAGGATCGACATCGCTGTAATCGTTCATGCCGCCTTTGAATTCGGACGTTACAGCCCCGGTCGGCACTTCTTCTCTAATTTGGTCGGCAGTTTTTCCTTTTCCTGTCATCACATCAGTTTTTCCTGCCATAATATCAGGGGCGCTGCTGCAAGCCGTACTCACAAATACTAAAATGCCAGCCAGAAAAACTGTTAAAATTTGTACAGCTCGAATTTTTTTCAGAAATGCAGTTAGTCTCTTCATAAAAATGCTCCTTTCTATTGTGAAATGTTCAAATGCCTTGTGGCTTTGTCGATGTCTAGCCTTACCAAATTAGGTACTTAAACACTTTTTTAAGTATAGGAATAGAAACCGTAGTTTTTCATCTATCCCAAGTTACATTCCTTAAGTTATAGTAGAAGGAAGAAGGAAGAAATAAGAAGGCTCTTCGGCTTGGCGACCGGATAGAAATCAGCAATCAGGAAGAAGGAATGAATAATCCTCAATCTTCTACCAATTATTAAAAGTCGCAGCACCCTGGGCCGGACAAAGCAATGCCGTTTCCATACATAGCTGTTTTGATCTCCAGACGCGCACTATGTTGAAATGTTGTGCGTGTTCGTCCCAAAAAAAACCTTCTAGTCAGGAACTAGAAGGAATGTGGTGTATTATCTCAAGTACAACAAGGTCTTTAATCGCAATTGTGATGGCACATCCCGATCGCACACATCTGTCTAATGGCTGAAAGTATCTGTACAGTTGCTAAGGATTTTGAATCGCTGTTTTTAGACTTTTGCAGAATTCGCCGATCGCCTCTAAGCCCTGTTCGGGAGTACCTTCTGCCAAGCGTTTGACAAAAGCACTGCCAACAATCGCAGCATCTGCACCCCATTCTTTCACTTGGCGAGCGTGTTCGGGTTGCGATATACCAAACCCGACGCCGATGGGTTTGTCGGTGACGGCGCGAAGTTCTTGCAGCAACTCTTTTGCTCTCGTTTCTAAGCCTTCGCGTACTCCCGTCACCCCCGTCACACTGACTAAGTAAATAAATCCTTGAGACTGACGAGCGATCGCCTCTATACGACTTTTGGGACTGGTGGGAGCAACTAATAATGTTAGTTCAATCCCTAATTTATTGGCAGGTTGGATGAGACTGTCGGCTTCTTCTAAGGGCAAGTCTGGTACAACCAATCCCTGAACTCCAGCACTTTTGATTTGCTGCAAGAAGGTTTCTATACCTCGGTACAAAATCGGGTTGTAGTATGTGAAGAGAATGATGGGCGATCGCAAATTTGGACTAACTTTCGCTACCATTTCCAGCACCGCATCTAACCGCGTTCCCCGCTGTAGAGCCCTTGTAGCAGCGGCTTGAATCACCGGCCCGTCAGCTAGCGGGTCAGAATAGGGAACGCCAAGCTCGATCGCGTCTGCACCGTTATCATCCAAAATTTGCAGTGCTTTAGCCGTTGTCTCCAAGTCTGGGTCACCAGCAGTAATAAAAGGAATCAATGCACATTGGTGGTTCTTGCGTAACGTTTCAAAACAATTAGAAATAGTCATTAGTTATTAGTCATCAGTCATTGGTTGTTGGCAGTTGGTTGTTGGCAGTTGGTTGTTGGCAGTTGGTTGTTGGCAGTTGGTTGTTGGCAGTTGGTTGTTGGCAGTTAGTATTAGCTAATAACAACTAATATCATGTCCGATCGATTAACCATAATATCCCGGTCGGGGCTGGTTTTTGAGATTGTAAATTATTGGCGGTATTGTTGGTGAACCCGCCCTACAAAAATCGCGATCGCTCGACCGGACATGATATAACCACTAACCACTGACAACTAACAGCTAACCACTGACAACTGACAACTGACCACTAACCACTGACTAATTATCTTTTTCCTGCTCAATTTCGGCTTGAAGTTTGGCTAATTCTTCAGGAGTGAGTGCATCTAGCTGCTTCTGCAAGACAGCTTCTTTGTAGTCTTGCAATTGCTGGCTGTAGGTCATATTTTGAGTCAGTGCTCGAAATAAATAAGTCACCAGCCAGCCAATCAAGCCGGCGACCAAAAATAACTGACTCCAAATCCCTGCATTCATACTGTCGAGTCCGGCAAATTGCAGTAGCAAGTAGACAAACCCACCTGCTACAAAAAAGCCGACACTGATTCCAATTACGTCAATACGTCGCATTTAGGCTTCTATCTGCCGCCGTTTGGGCCGAAAATTCAAAAATGGAGCTAGGAGAAACATACCTGGGAAGAAGAAGAACATCAAGAAGTACATGAAGCCGCGCTCAAAAGAGGTAGCGACGTACCAGCGGCTGTTCAGGTAAGCGTAGGTGGCCGCGGGTACTACCAGGAGGTAGGCTCCTGCCAAGACGGCGTAAAGCAGTAAGGTAATATACATAGATTTGCTTTAGGGGATTAATAACACGGCTAAGTCAGTTGACACGCTCCGTTAGCTGGTTAACTATTGTACCGCTTGGGGAGATCCAGCGCGACTTTTGAGAATTTTTTGATTAGGGGTTGCGTAAATTGGGGTTTTGCCTGTAGAATAAAAGGCTGTTGCTGTTAGTGGCTCAAAACCACAGCAGTTAGACCAAAGGGGGGCGTGGCGGAATGGTAGACGCTACGGACTTAAAATCCGTTGACCCGAAACGGTCGTGTGGGTTCAAGTCCCTCCGCCCCCATCCATTTCCATCATTTGTGATTCAACGGTTTCAGATTTCTTGTCACCAAGATTTCTGTTTGCCGCTCAATTTTCGCGCTAATGGTTTTTTACTAAGTCCAAAAGGGCCTCTATATCTGCCTGCCAAGTTCGCCCCGGATTTTTTACGTCCGGTCTTCAACTCGTTGAGCAAATCGGCTGGTTTGGGAAATTGGGCGGCTGTGGGAGCTGAGTTTCAATAGTCGAATAACAAATTATGTGCCGTCGTTAACACATTAATGTCCTCAAAATAGACAATATCTAGCTTCAAGTTTGAGATGAGACGGGGAGTGCGATCGCAAACTCTGCTCCCCCTCCCAAAGATGAAATTATCTCTATTTTCCCCCGATGTTTTTCCACAATCTGGTAGCAAATTGCGAGTCCGATACCAGTGCCTTTTCCTGGTTCTTTAGTTGTAAAAAATGGGTCAAATAGCTTACTGTGAATGGCGGATGGAATGCCAGGGCCGTTATCGCAAATTCGCACCAGAATTTGGCTACTATCCAACTTTTGCGTCTGAATTAAAATCTGAGGATTTTTCCCTTTTTTAGAGTCCTGGGATGACCCTTCTAGTGCATCTATCGCATTGGCTATAATATTCATAAATACTTGATTTAGCTGCGCTGGATAACACTCTACTTCTGGCAAGTGTCCATAGTTTTTGACAACTTCAATTCCCTGCTTGAGCCGACTGTTCAAAATCAATAGTGTATTGTCAATACCTTCATGGATATCAACTAATTTCATTTGAGCTTCATCTAAGCGAGAGAAGTTTCGCAAAGACAAAACTATTTGCCGGATGCGTTCTGAACCTATTTTCATAGATTCAAGCAGTTTTAGTAAATCTTCTGTGATAAAGTCTAGTTCTATTTCTGCGATTTCTTCTGCGATCGCCTCTGTGGGTTGCGGGTATTCCTGCTGATAGAGACGAAGTAAATGCAGCAAGTTTATAACATACTCGTTGGCGTATTCTAGGTTGCCGTGAATAAAGTTAATAGGGTTGTTTATTTCATGGGCGACGCCTGCCACCATCTGCCCTAAACTGGACATTTTTTCGGTTTGAATTAACTGGGTTTGGGTGTGTTTAAGTTGGTGAAGCGCTGCTGTAAGCTCTTCTGTTCTTTCTTCTACTCGCTCTTCCAAAGTTTGGCGACCCAGCTCTAATTCATCGGTGTATTCTGCTACCCATTGAACTAATTGATTGATGGATTTTGCTAAGGTTCCTACTTCATCTTCTGTGGTGACAGGTGCTTGCAAATCAAAATTTGCTTGTTGAGTAATAGTTTTAGCAACGCTGGTTACAGCTTGGATAGGGATGGCGATCGCGCGGCTGGTACAGATGGCTAGAAAAGTAGCGAGCACAACTGACATTAACATACTCACTACGATGATTTGCACTCGCAATTTCTCAGCTATATTAAAATTCACATAGGCTTGTCTTTGCTGTGCCTTAGCTACTTCTGTCATCAAGCTTAAACTCTCTGACAGTCGCTCAAACTTAACATCGAGCTTAACTGCTCTATCCCCTCTGATTAAATCCAATACTTGCTGCTGTGCCTCTTTAACTTCCTCTGGTTTTAGTGAAGATGGAGCTATTTCTTGCCAAAAAGATTTGAGCAATTGAGAATACGAATCTGTCGCAGTTGTGTAACCGTCTAACAATTCCTTTAATTCAGCAGAACTTACTGCTAAGTCTGTGGAATGTTCTTCGGTAAATAAAGCTAGTTCTGCAATATTTTTTTTTACTACATCAACATCTTTCAAGAACTTAGCAGTTTCATATTCAAACCAGATTGAATCTCCCAAGACAGAAATTAACCGTTTGGGATGTGACTGGACTGCCTGCACGGAATATTCTAAATCCCTGAGCAAATCTTGTTGCTCGTCGGCGAAGGTTAAAGCTTGGAAAGCTTGCTTTTGGTAATAGTCTCCACAGATCATTCCCCCTGTGGTTCCTAGTACGGCTATTCCAATTGCTAGGGAGTAGCCATAATTGATTTTTTGGGCAATGCTTAAACGAGAAATGAAACGGTTAATTGCAGTCAAGGGAGCTTTTTTGAGAGGATTTTTGATGTCGCGAGATCCTTCAGTGACAGCGGCATTATTTTTTCGTCTATTGAGGATAAGGTTTTTGAACCTCACAGCCCTATTCTCTCTCTGTTCAAACTTTTGCATACTGGCAACCTGAGCTAAATTTTAACAAGTTTATTAGTAAATGCACATAAATAAAGTCTCTTATTCATAGTAGGCTATCTTCCCTAGAGCTTATGGATTAAGGGCTAAAGCCCTACTACAAAGTAGGCATTAGATAAAATTTAACCTTAAAAGAGATTCCCCTGACCAATGGCTTTATAAACTTCACGAATCATGTTATAATCACTGTCGTTTGCTGGCACCAGTTTAGCTCCTTGATACTTATCATTATCTTTCCCAACTAAAATTGCTTCAATTAGCTTATCTTGATTTTCTACCAGGCGATAGCGAATTTCTTCAACAAGAGTATTAGGCAGGTTGCTACTAGCAACAAACAAATCATTAGGTAAGGGTTGTCCTGTGGCAATAATCCGAAAATCCTTGGTTGACAAACTGTCTGTTTTGAGTAAATCTTTGTATCTATTCACACCAATTGCTAAGGCATCAACTTGGTCTTTTTTGAGAGCCTGCAAACCCTTGATTCCCAACATTGAGATTTTGAAGTCTGATTGGGGATTTAAGCCAGCATCCAGGAGAATTTTAATCGGGCTTAGATGACCACCAGTTGCACCTATTTCCCACATAGCTATTGTTTTACCTTTCAATTGTGCTGCGGACTTAATTTCGCTATTGGCACGAACAAGAATAATTGAGTGATAGTCAGGGCGGGTGATGGCAATGATGGGAACAGCATTTGTCCGGGCCCGCATAATCACATATTCAGATGGCCCTGTTAGAGCTAGTTTTAGCTGACCCGACTGGAGAGCTACGGCTGCTTCTATATAGTTATCTACAGGGAATAATTCAATTTTTTTCTCCAAAACTTCCCCAATAACAGTCCGAAAGGTTTGATAATTTTGCTGCAAATCTTCTGCACCCTGAACATCAGTTACAGCAAATTCAAGGGTTTCAGGTTCACTTACGGGAAAACTGGAAGAACTGCGATTAGATTGATTTACTGTTGTAGAACAGCTTGCTACAAATAATAGCGATAACCCAACAAAATGCCGCCGCTTCATAAATTTTAGGAGTTTGAGTGGCAGTTGAAAATTGCATAACTATTATAAGCTATTTGGAAGAAACTTTCATTAAAATAGATTATCCGTTGGTTAAGCTTCAGTGAACTGTTGTGGCAAAATCATTAAGAAAATTTTTATCGATGGGTTTTATGGTTGGGAGCATAAGGCAGCGGATCTTGTAAACCTAACTCCTTAAACGCTGCCCGACTTAACTCACAGGAATCGCAAACGCCGCCAGCAACTTTACCGCCGCCGTAACAAAACCAAGTGTTTTCGCAAGGCACTCCCCCATTATTGCCTAATTTAATAATTTCTGTCTTTTTTAGCTCAATCAGAGGTATTAAGATAGAGAGTGCATCACGTTCTTTCCCCTATTGTGCCCCTATCCGAAATGCTTCTTGAATGGCTTGAATATAATGGGGGCGACCGTCCCGATAGCCGGAATAATCTCAAGTGTTGATACTAATGTAAACGCGATCGGCGTTGAGAGTTTCGACCCCAGCGATACCAAAACTTAGAAAAATTATATTGCGATCGATAACGTAGGTGATGGGGAGGCTTTCGGACATTCGATCGAGGGTACAATCCCGTATCACCAGGACGCCTCAAGAGGACTTTGATTGTCTAATTTTTACAAGTCCCGTTTTTTAAGAAGCGACACAGAATTTGTCAAAAGTTTAAATAGCGACAACGAACCTGTTAAAGTCACTGCTGTACTTTTGTGGTCAAAAAAGCTGCTAGAATCTTTATATAGCGAGGGCTTCAGTTAATCTTATGGAGACGGAATTAATTTTTAAAAGCGACAAATAATATGTTATTCGACACTAATCGCCATCTCATGCCCGGTAAAAAAACCATGATGTCTGTAGGCACTGGTTCACCAATATCTGTAATATAAGAATATAAGTTATATATCCAGTAAACCGGCCTAATCGAGACTTCACAATCTTGACTCCAGATACACAAAAACGAAGTCGCTCCGCGTGATATTACGCAGCAACTGGCAAAGTAATCACAAATTCCGTACCCTGTCCTATTTGAGAATTTACCTCAATTTTGCCTTGATGCTTGGCAACGATTTGATAGGAAATAGCCAATCCTAATCCAGTACCTTTACCGATCGACTTTGTAGTAAAAAATGGGTCAAATATTTGTTGGGTACTGGGGGACGCGATTCCCGGCCCGTTATCCCGAATCTTGACGGTGACAGTATTGTTTGCTGTAATTTCCGTGCTAACCAAAATAGTTGGCGAATAGCCTTTGTCTTCCTTTTTCACCTCTTCCAGCGCATCTATTGCATTGCTAATAATATTCATAAATACTTGATTCAGTTGCGCGGGATAGCACTCAACCGCAGGCAACTTGCCGTATTGTTTAATAACTTGAATACCTTGTTTGAGTCGGTGATTGAGAATGACGAGGGTGCTATCTATTCCTTCGTGAATGTCGGCTGATTTCATTTTTCCATCGTCCGATCGCGAAAAATTCCGCATGGATACGACAATTTCGCGAATGCGATCGGCTCCCATTTTCATCGAAGAGAGGGTTTTTGGCAAATCTTCTCTGAGAAATTCGAGTTCAATGTCTTCGATGCGCTCTAGAATGGCATCTGGTGGGTTGGGATAATATTCTTGATAGAGAGTTACCAAATCTACCAAATCTTCGATGTATTGGTTGGCATAGTCAATGTTGCCGCCGATGAAGTTGACAGGATTGTTGATTTCGTGGGCTATCCCTGCCACCATTTGACCGAGAGATGACATTTTTTCGGTCTGAATTAATTGGGATTGAGTTTGTTTGAGTTCTTGTGTATACTCGCTAACTCGCTGAATCAATTGATTGAAAGAGACCGCTAAAACTCCGATTTCGTCGTCTGTTGTGACTGGTACTTGCAGGTTGAAGTTCGATTCGCGAGTGACTTGCTGAGCCACATTAGTGACGGTTTCGAGGGGTTGGGCGATCGCGCGGCTGGTTTTGTCCGCCAGTGCGACAGCGATGAGTGCTGAAATTAGCATACTTCCGAGAATAATTCGGTTTCGCAAATTTTCAGCTTGTTCTAATGCTTGGGTTCCTTGCTGTTGGTGAGTTTCTACTGTAGAAATTAGCTGGGTTAAACATTGAGCAAGGTTATCTAGTACGATCGCCTCTTGGCCGCTGCTAGTCCTCAACATTTGTAGCTGTGCGGACTCGATGCTGTTGGGCTGCAAATTCCAAACTTCCGCTTCTTTTAACTGCAATTTAATTAGCTTACCGTAGTAATCAATGACGAGGGCCGATTTCTTCAATAGAGCCTGCAATGTGGCCTCTTCTGTTGCTAGTCTATCGGGATTTTCTCGTGCGAAAAATTCAATTTCTGAAATCAGGATTTTCGCCTGATTGATTTGCCCGAAAAACCGATCGTGTTCGTATTGCAGCCATACGGCGTTTCCCAAAACGACTGGCAATCTCGCCGCGTGCGATCGGGCTTCAAATACGGTATTTTGCAAATTTTGCAGCAGTTGCTGCTGCTGCCCAGCAACATTCACCTGAACTAAAGCTTGCTTGCGAAAGTAGTCTCCCAATGTCAGTCCCGCACCAGTTCCCAAAATCGCTATGCCAATAGCTAAAGCATAGCCATAGCTAATTTTTTGACCTATCCGCAAATGGTTAAATCCTCCCTTCAGCCCAGTTAAATTAATAGATGAATGCTGTAACAACTTTTTTTTAGCAGAGGTTACTTGCTCTACTTTGCTATCTAGGGACTGAGTGTGGGTAAATAATAACATTGGCAGTTCCTCCCAAAAAAATCAGGAGTAAGGGAGCGAAGAAAAGCAAAATGCACTTATGCTGAAGGCGAAAAACAGTTTTGAGTGTTTAATTTTGAATTTGAAAATTTTTAACTCAAAACTTAACTCTTCCCCTAGTATCTCTGTTTTTAGACTAGAGTGCTTGTGATCTCTATCAACCGTCTATGTGATTAGACGCAAATTTACAAAACTTATGATTACAGCGATTAGTATTTTTAGTCAGTTGGGACACAAGGCCCAACTACCGGTTCTCCCCGTTTTTCTTTTTCTGCCAGTTCTAGGTTTAATTCCAGCACATTTGCTAAAATATCGTCGCTGTCAGTAAATCCGTAAGCTTGCATTACATTCGCGATCGAGCTTAGCGTGGAGTTTAAAGAGCTGACTTGTTGGTTCTTCAAAAAACTTATTGTAAAGTTGACTAATTACCCACTGTTTTGCTAACATTTGTTGAGTGGGGTACAGTGAAGTAGTAAGATAGAAGCGCCCTTGCCTTTCTCATTTCTAAACATTTTCCATTTTAATACTGTAGCAGGTTCAATCATGGTAAAGTCTCAGTATGAAGGATATTCCATCGGCAAGAAACACACTGTCGCACTCAAAGAAAACTTCGGAAGTTCTAAAGTGTATGCACAAAATGCACAGTCAGTGCTTAACAAAGCTACTGGATTTATCAGTGCTTACGATTTCACGCTAAATCCTTATCGCGGCTGTCAGTACGGATGCAGCTATTGTTATGCTGCTGCTTTTAGCCCTAATTCACAGATGCGTCAGGATTGGGGGAATTGGGTCATCATCAAAGAAAATGCCACCGATATTTTAAAGAAAGAGTTGCATAGTTGGTACAAGAAAAACCCGGATCGACCACCTAGCATTTACATGAGTAGTGTCACCGATCCGTATCAGCCGCTTGAAACTAAAAAACTATTAACTAGGTACTTGTTACAAGTAATGCTTTCCTATCAACCGACGCTGGTTATCCAAACTCGCAGTCCTATGATAACTAGAGATATCGATATTTTACAGAAATTTCAGCGGTTGCGAATTAACATGAGCATTCCCACTGGTAGCGAAAAAGTAAGGAAAGATTTTGAACCAAAGTCGCCGAGTATTCCTGCGAGACTCAAAGCTATGGCAAAACTGAAATACAGCTTTCCTTACCAAGAAAATTGCGAAGTCAGATTTTCTATAACTGTGACGCCACTACTCCCTACCTTACCGGAAGATGAAGCGGATTTTATTAGCAAGCTGGCAGTTGTAGATCGAGTGGTGATTCAGGATTTTCATGCCAGCAACGGGCGATCGCTAATTGCGTCAACTCGAGAGGAAGCATTAGCTCTTAAACACAAGTACGCTTGGTGGTACAATAGCGAACAACAGAGTTATCGCAAGTTTAAAAATAAATTAATTGCGATGCTCCCAGATGTTGAAATTATGGAAGGTAAAGAGGGATTTGGCTATGAATAACTCGCTAGCTAACTGGTGGCGTTCCCATCAGTTTAACGAAGCCGTTAAGAGTCAAAATAATCGACTTGCCCAACAACTGTTAAAACAAATAGAAAATTCCGGAGCAAAACTCTCATGGCAGCAGAAGCTATTTAAAGAGCGCCTACAGCTTGAGAAGTTATTGCATAAAAAAAATGACCGCATCAAAGAAGCCGAGCGGCATTTAGAAGAATTAGAAATGCAACTAAGCTTCGGGCAACTTGACGATTCGCTGGCGCGGATTGATCAATTAACCTTGTTTCCAGACCCAAAGTTCATTGAACATATTTCAAAATCTTTCAAATTGATAGACTGCGATGAGAGTATGATTCAATGCACTGGCATTGACGACAAAACATTTAGTAATTTTGAACAACATTTGGCTGGCTTTATTAAGAATGAGTTTAATAAGTTGAACCGGGAAAAAAACAATATTGATTATTTACTTGAACAAGCTATTGACGATATACAGAAACTGAAAGAAGGACAAGATCCTAAATACAATTTTGAGCTAAGTCCTCACGTCTATTTAATTAGGTATTTCCTAGATAACGTCTACTGTACATATCTAGCTTGGTTCCTGATTTACAAGGCTGGATTATTACCGACTAAAGTTAATATCCTCGATATTGCTGCTGGGCCGGGTACTGTTGCTTACGGACTCGGTTTGTTGCTGCAAAGCAGTAGCGACTTTTTTTCAATGCCACCAATGCACATATCATACTACTCTCTGGAACAGCAAAAAGCTTTTCAATATCGCGGACTCCAGTTTTGGCGGCAGTACATGGAACCCCAGGCGATGAATGCTTACTTTCGTTTTGACACTTCTAGTATATTTGATGGGAAAAATCAATCTCAAAGACTGCCTCAAAAATTCTTTGATTTTATAGTGATTTCTCACTGTTTTTTTAACGATGAGGAGAGAAGAGAAAAATCCCTTCTAATTTACAAGGATATATTTACAAACAGCCTGAATGATTCGGGTTACGCTTTGCTAATTATTCAAGATAAGAAGTTGCTGATCCCATACAATGTTCGTCGAGTTGATGATTGCCAACATGAGCTAAGTGTAGTAAGACAATTTGTTGATGAACTGGGCTTAAACTTAGTTTGGTATAAATATTTAAATTCAATCGGTAGCAGGACATCCCATCCTAATTTTGGCAAGTTTGCTAGAGAAAATCTACCTGTACAGAAATTCATCAGTCCACTTTTCCGCCAGCACCTTAAATTACCTTACGAGCCGCATTATGGGCTTGATGACTATGTAATATTAGCAAAAAAATAATAAGTATACATCTCGAAAGAAATGAAAAAAGTTTCCAATTTAACATTTAATCGTAAAAATCTGTGATTCAAAAATCGACTGAAACACCTACCAAGAACATTCAAACTGGATGGCACGGCAGCCTGAATTTAGCCTACGCTAACCGATCCGGTGCAACTCAAATCATTCACAATCAAATGCAAGCACCCCTAAAGGTGCAGCGCCCGTTTTATCCTGAAGGGAAAGAGATTTGTCACAGCGTCATCTTGCACACGGGTGGGGGAGTTGTCGGGGGCGATCGACTTTCCAGCCATTTTCACCTCCAACCCAAGGCGAAAGCCTTGATTACCAGCGCCGCTGCTAGTAAAATCTATCGCAGCAGCGGACTAGAATCACAACAAAATATTGACATTCAGCTAGATACTGGTGCTAATTTAGAATGGCTGCCACAAGAAACTATAGTTTTTGACGGCGCAATATATCGGCAAAATTTGCGGGTAGAATTAGCACCAACAGCGAGGATTTTACTGTGGGAAATTACCAGATTTGGACGCAGTGCTAGGGGCGAAAAGTTATTGTCTGGAGAATGGATCTCGCACACCGAAATTTGGCAACAAAACAGCCCTTTATGGATTGACAGACAATTGCTCAAAGGAGGAGAAAAAATGCTCGAAAGTCCTCACGGCCTCGCAGGAAAACCCGTAGTTGCCACCCTCGCTTGGGTAGGCGAACCCGTTACAGCCGAGCTCATGGAAAAAGTGCGAGATTTGCCATCTGAGGCAACAATTTCTCCTGGTAATTCCACCGTCGGCGTGACTCGTATTCCTAACGGTTTGCTGTGCCGATATCGCGGTACATCCACAGCCGCAGCGAGAGACTGGTTTGTCAGCATTTGGCACTTGCTGCGCTTATCTTTTTCAGAACGCCCTTGCTGTTTACCCAGAGTTTGGATAAAATAGGATGATCTTTGAGTTTCAATGTAGAGTTGCCCTGCTAACAAGATTATTCCTGTCTCTCTTTTCTGACTCTGCGCCCTCTGCGCCCTTTGCGGTTTAATCATTCAGAAACAACCGTAAACGATATCATCACCAAATAATGCGATCGCACTTACAAGAATAAAAATGCAACTCACCCCCCAAGAAAAAGACAAACTGCTGATTTTCACCGCCGCCCTGGTAGCAGAACGCCGCAAACAAAGAGGTTTAAAATTAAACTATCCAGAAGCACTCGCCTACATTTCCGCCGCCATTTTAGAAGGAGCGAGAGATGGCCTCACAGTCGCCGATTTAATGAGTTATGGAACAACTCTCCTGACGCGGGAAGATGTGATGGAAGGGATAGCAGAAATGGTGCATGAAGTCCAGGTTGAGGCGACTTTCCCCGACGGAACAAAGTTGGTAACAGTGCACGATCCGATCCGTTAAAAAATCAACCACCGATACTCAGAGGAGGAAAAAATGATTCCCGGAGAAATGATTGTTTCAGCAGGCGAAATAGAATTAAATGCCGATCGCCCAACGGTGCGGTTGCTGGTAGGAAATAAAGGCGATCGACCCATCCAAATTGGTTCACACTATCACTTTTATGAGGCAAACGAAGCCTTAGAATTTAATCGAGAACAAGCAAAAGGAATGCGGTTGGATATCCCCGCAGGTACAGCAGTCAGGTTTGAACCAGGAGATGAAAGGGAAGTTCAATTAGTGCCGTTTGTTGGTAGTCGTCAAGTCTACGGCTTTAATGGAAAAGTGAACGGTCATCTGGATGCTGAAGTATGAAGCCAGATGACCGTTCACGATTGTTGATTTGGGAATTTGAAGCTTTTTAACTTAAAAGTCCTACCAGTTTCAAAACATAATGCAACTGTAGGCTCTCTCCACACTATCATAGTGACACTCATCCCAATCCCAAATGTAAAATCGCAAATGGTATCATTTCCAGCCCTATGCCTGGAGAATGATAAAGTAAGATAAAAACTTTTTCTCTGCCTTCTGTATAAATGCCTTCGGGCTTTTTTTGTTAGTTCAATCTCCTACTTTTGAGCGAGTTAAAATCTGCCGTTTGCGGTCTAATGTGGTTGTAAAAACTGCAAAGATATACAGCAAAAGTGCGTGATGAACCCAAAATTAGTTGACCAGATCAAACAGAAATTGAAGCAGAGCTTGCTGGCAACATCAAGGCGTGTCTGGAGAACCCCGTTAGACCGACGCACCAGCATCAAATTGTTAGATGACAGCATAGTTTATAAAAAGCAGCACCAACCCATCAATATACCCGCATTAACTTCTGTAAAAAAAGTGCCTTCTAGGTTTTTTGCCACGGAAAAAGCCGTGTCTTTTGACCCAGATTATGTATGGAAGATTTCTTTGAATCAAAAAATAAATTCTTTAACTATTTGTACGTCGGGCAACACGCTGCTGAATAAGAAATTGCTTTTAGACTTGGATTTTCGGATTAGCGGTGCGGGCATTCTGGAATGGCCTTACAAACCTAACCAAATTACCTATCCGCTGGTAGTTGCTCCTTGGTCGCATTTGTGGTGCAGTTATTATGATTATGTGATTTTTGTGCTGGCTAAACTTTGTCGAATTGAGGAGGCTTTAGGTAAGGAAATTTGGCAAGAAGCTAAAATTTGTTATCCTTTACGACATACAGATTTTGAGTTGGGCTTTATGACCAAACTCGGTATTCCTGAAAGTTCACTAATCGACACTCAGGCTAGAGATACGGGATATCATGCAGAAAGTGTGGTGGTGGGAAACAATCAAGACTGGTATTTTCCCAGTCCTTACGATATAGAGCTTTTGCGGAAAAAATTCTGTCTTAAGGAAAAGGTAAAGCCTTATAGAAAACTTTATCTGTCTAGAAGCGGCCGGCGCAAGGTTAAAAATGAAGTACAAGTGCGAGAGGTTTTGAAAGAATTTGATTTTGAAATTTTGGAAGATATCTCGCGCAGTGTTGATGAACAAATTCGTCTGTTTGCAGAAGCGGCGGTGGTTGTCGGCCCTCACGGGGCAGGTTTTACAAATTTGCTGTGGTGTCAGCCGGGAACGAAAGTATTGGAATTCTTTTATGGAGGGTACACTCCGCCATATTTCTATTACATTTGCCAGCTATTGGGATTAGAATACTCTCGCATGGTTGATGACAACAATGTAGCGGAAGATTGGAGTTTCATTGGCATGGATATGACGGTGGATGTGGAGATTTTAAAAAGGCAAATCCAGAAAATACTGGAGTAAATTTGCCCGATTATACCATTTTAGATTTTCGAGGGGCAGAATTGATGACGATCGGGGTTTTAAAGCTTGCCTAATGTTGTATTTTTTTTACTGTTTCAGATTGAGGAACTCGTCACATACTATAATTGAAGTGGGTCTCAACTGCTAACTAAAAATTTATTAATATTAGGAGTGAACATGAGTTACAGAATGGATCGTCGCGCCTACGCGGAAACCTTCGGGCCGACTGTGGGCGATCGCGTCCGGTTAGCCGATACAGAATTATTCATAGAAGTTGAAAAAGACTTCACAACCTACGGGGATGAAGTTAAATTTGGCGGTGGCAAAGTTATTCGCGACGGCATGGGACAATCGCCGATTTCTAATGCAGACGGCGCTGTTGACACGGTGATTACTAATGCTTTAATATTAGACTGGTGGGGAATTGTTAAAGCAGATGTCGGTCTTAAAGACGGCAAAATTTACAAAATTGGTAAAGCCGGAAATCCTTATATTCAAGATAGGGTAGATATTATTATCGGGCCTGGTACTGAAGTAATTGCCGGTGAAGGAATGATTCTCACCGCCGGGGGAATCGACAGTCACATTCACTTTATTTGCCCGCAGCAAATAGAAGTGGCGATCGCCTCTGGAATCACTACAATGATTGGCGGTGGCACAGGCCCTGCAACGGGTACAAACGCCACAACTTGCACTCCGGGGCCTTGGCATATGTACCGAATGCTGCAAGCAGCCGACGCTTTCCCGGTAAACCTAGGATTTTTAGGTAAAGGAAATAGCAGTCAACCCCAAGGATTAATTGAACAAATCTTGGCCGGTGCAATGGGTTTGAAACTCCACGAAGATTGGGGAACTACACCAGCAACGATCGACACTTGTTTGAGTGTAGCTGACGAGTACGATGTGCAAGTTGCAATTCACACGGATACTCTCAATGAAGCGGGATTTGTGGAAGCTACAATTGCTGCTTTCAAAAATCGAGCTATTCATACTTACCATACTGAAGGTGCTGGCGGCGGACACGCACCTGATATTATCAAAGTTTGCGGCCAAGCTAATGTTTTGCCTTCGTCAACTAACCCGACTCGCCCTTACACTGTCAATACTTTAGAAGAACATTTAGATATGTTGATGGTTTGCCACCATTTGGATCGAGGTATTCCTGAAGATGTCGCTTTTGCTGAATCGAGAATTAGAAGGGAAACTATTGCTGCTGAGGATATTTTGCACGATTTAGGTGCGTTTAGTATGATTTCTTCTGATTCTCAGGCGATGGGAAGAGTGGGAGAGGTGATTATTCGGACTTGGCAAACGGCTCATAAAATGAAAGTGCAGCGGGGACATTTACCCCCCCTAACCCCCCCTTACCAAGGGGGGGAAACAGAGGGAGAAAATGATAATTTTCGGGTGAAGCGGTACATTGCCAAATATACAATTAATCCGGCGATTACTCACGGAATTAGTCAGTATGTGGGTTCGGTGGAAGAGGGGAAATTGGCGGATTTGTGTTTGTGGCGGCCGGCTTTTTTTGGGGTGAAACCGGAACTGGTAATTAAAGGAGGGGCGATCGCCTATGGGCAGATGGGAGATGCTAACGCCAGCATTCCCACGCCGCAACCGGTGCATATGCGGCCGATGTTTGGCAGTTTTGGCGGGGCGATTGGGGCGACTTGTCTGACGTTTGTTTCCCAAGCTGCGCGCGATCGAGATATTGCCGCACAGCTCGGTTTACAAAAGCCCACTGTAGCCGTTTCCGGGACGCGACAAATTAGTAAAAGAGATATGAAACTCAACGATTATTTGCCACAAATGGAAGTCGATCCAGAAACTTATGAAGTTAGGGCGGATGGGGAATTGTTAACTTGCGAACCGGCAACTGTTTTGCCAATGGCGCAGCGATACTTTTTGTTTTAACTGATATCTTCCACCATTGTCAGCAACAGGCAAGATGCCTGTTCAACAATAAAATTTATATTTTGTGTAACAAACATCTTGCCTGTTCATAAAAGGCTAACTGACAATTGTGCAATATCTCAGTTTTAACCGATTATACAATCATGTAGTGGCGGGTTTTATAAACAATATTTTTCAAAAATAGACAATCTCAAAAACCCGCCCCCACCCAACAGCAAATCTTCATCTTACTTCCATTCTGGATTTGATTTCGTGTTAGAAAAATTGAGCGATCGCACTATCAAACTCTGACACAAAAACCAAAAATAAAGTGCAATATTAATCCCGCTCAACAGCTTCGGAATTCCCTCGACCAAGCTCGAAACAATCTCGTTTTTTAAGGGCAGCGCTTCTGCAAAAAAGGCAACAAATAACAAACCTACGCCACTCAGCAGTAAAGCATAGGGAGTCGAGGGAATTTGCCTCCGAAAAGTTAATCCGTATGCAATTGCCAGCACGGCGTAAAATATGACAATTGTCCCTTTCGGAAAACCCGCACGTCCAAGATGAACGTGGGTGCGAAAAACTTCATTGAACAGAAAGCAACCTGCAAACAGTGCCGAATATAAAATAAATCGATTTTCTGGGCGATGGGGTTGAATAATTCTCAGCAATCCAAAGGTAAAAGCGCACACCATTACCGATAAATAAAATAACATTTGAAACGCCAAAAAAAAGAAACCTGCACCCGGATACGTGGCAGAGCAAGGCGGCAAAAATAACCCTTTTACCGAAGACCCGAATAAATTCAGACACGCCGTCACTATCCCAACTAGCACTAAAGTTAGACTATTGAACAACAATACAGCTCTGTAATTTGCCATAACTAATAACTAAAAGCTAACCACAGTATATGGCGCGTCAAACCATTTTTTGCTAGGGCTTGTGCACGGGGGTTCAGAAACCGGGTTTTTTACGAAAATACTGCGTTGTGACCCGCAGATGCGGTAAAAAACCCAGTTTCTCTGTCGGAGTGCGTAAGTCCCGATCGCGTTCTTTGAGTAAAGGTGAGATCTTCGGTGAAAGGACAAAGCATTGCTGTGTTTCTACAGCAGGCAAGTGAGAATCTACAGATATTTAAACAGAGACGAAATCTTCAGGGCCGATGAGATTGGGAGCAACGCCTGTCAAAGAAACTAAAACCTCACCGCTGCTGGCTACTCTAATTAATGTGCCGTTAGTTCCAGCAGAAATTGATAGCTGTCCGAAGGTCAAGCCGTTGATTAATTGAATTGTATCTTGAGAGTTGCCGAAATCAGAGATGGTATCAACTCCCAATCCCGCACCTAAAACAAATACATCGTTGCCCGCGCCGCCGACTAGAATATCGTTTCCCAAACCGCCGTTGAAGGTGTCAAAACCTTTGCCGCCAGAAAGGTTGTCGCTGCCGTCGCCACCATTGATGATATCGTTGCCCCGCAAACCAGTCAGCACGTCATCGCCTGCCAAACCGTTGATGGTGTCGTTGCCGTTCGTGCCTGTCAGGTTGTCGTTGCCGTTCGTGCCGTTGATGCCACTTGGAGAGTTATTGATGACGCCTGGAGTGTTGGTTAAGTCAGCAACAAAGATGTCCTCGCTATTGTTAGTGTCCCCCGGCACGAGGTTGGAGGCATCAGATGAAAAAGCCACAAACCCCCCGTCGCCCAAGATGGAGGCTATACCGAAGGAATTATTGTTCCCCTGATTCCCTTCCCCTGAAACAGAGACGCGAGTAGTGGTGTTGCTTGACAAGTCGCGCATGAAGATGTCGCGACTATTGTTAGTGTCCCCCAGCACGAGGTTGGATGCATCAGAAGTAAACGCCACAAACCGCCCATCACCAGAGATGGAGGGAAGGTTCCAGGAATTGTTGTTGGCTTGATTGCCTGCTGAGTCAACAGAGACGCGGGTGGTGGTGTTGGTTGACAAGTCGCGCACAAAGAAGTCGCGGCTATTGTTAGTGTCCCCTGGCACGAGGTTGAAGGCATCAGATAGAAAAGCGACAAACCGCCCGTCGGCGGAGATGGAGGCGAGCGCGGAAATGCCCCTCGCCTGATTGCCTGCTGAGTCAACAGAGACGCGGGTGGTGGTATTGGTGATCGTGTCGCGCACGAAGACATCAATGTTATTGTTAGTGTCCCCCGGCACGAGGTTGGAGGCCTCAGATTGAAACGCCACAAACCTCCCGTTAGCGGAGATGGAGGGAATAAAGGAGCGGTTGTTCCCCGAATTACCTGCTGAGTCAACAGAGACGCGGGTGGTGGTATTGGTTAATAAGTCACGCACGAAGATGTCTTCGTTATCCTTAGTGTCCCCTAGCACAAGGTTGGAGGCATCAGATGAAAACGCCACAAATCGTCCGTCGGCTGAGATGGAGGGAGCGCCGGAGCGGTTGTTTCCCTGATTGCCTGCTGAGTCAACAGAGACGCGGGTGGTGGTATTGGTTAATAAGTCGCGGACGAAGATATCAAAGTCATTGTTAGTGTCCCCCGGTACGAGGTTGGAGGCATTAGAAGTAAACGCCACAAACCTCCCGTTGGCTGAGATGGAGGGAAAAAGGGAGCGACCGATCGCCTGATTGCCTGCTGAGTCAACTGAGACGCGATTAATAGCCATAAGTCCTCACACTAAAATTGCAAATTTGGTAAATAGACGAGTGTTCGATCGCCCGAAGCTTCTGACAAAACAGATTCGCGCGGTTGTAGGGCGATCGACTAATGTTTCTGAATAGTTGCTGCCTATTTTTTCTAGGCTATTATCTCATTTTGGTTGGCTGTTGCAGTCAAAATTTGCTCAACTTGAGCCGGAGTTAGATTCGGATTTGCATTCAAAACTAAAGCCGCTACACCCGCCACGTGAGGGGCTGCCATCGATGTGCCGCTGTAAGTTTCGTAGGTGTTATAGGGAGTTGTAGAAAAGATATCTACTCCCGGTGCAATTAGGTAATCCAAAGGTCGGGAACCTGCACGGTTAGAGAATTCATCCATTCTGCCATTTATATCAATTCCTCCTACGGCAATTCCGAAGCTATCGGCATCTCTAGCTGGATAAGCTGGTTCGCTAAAACCATCATTTCCTGCTGCCATGACGACAACAATTCCTTTGTTAGTTGCGTACTGAATTGCCTCATTAACCTCCATGCTAGGCGACCAGCCACCAATACTAAAGTTAATTACATTAGCTCCATTATCAGCAGCATAGCGAATTCCAGCAGCAAAATTATTGAAGTTCCCATAGCCAAATGCCGGCAAAACTCTTACAGGCATAATCTTTGCATTGTAGGCAACTCCAGTGATGCCAAAATCATTTCGTTCGGCCGCGATCGCGCCTGCTACGTGAGTCCCATGACCGTCCCAATCCATTGGGTTGTTGTCGTTCCACACAAAATCCCAACCCCGAATATCATCAATATATCCGTTGCGATCGTCGTCAATTCCGTTATTGGGAATTTCACCCGCATTCTGCCAAATATTGGCATCTAAATCGGGATGGGTGTAGTCAACACCGCTATCGACGACAGCTACAACAATCCCATTTCCGGTAATTCCCCCCTGCCAAACTTCCGGCGCGTTTACCATGTCTCTTGCCCAATCATTCCCGCCCAAATTAGGAACTTCAGGGAAATTAACGGGACTGTTAAAAGTGCCGGCTACTGCTGCATTTGCATCCACTAAACCGTATCCGTAATTGCTGCTAAAACCAGTACCAGGCGTTGCAGCCAGATTCAGGTTGTAATTCTTATAGTCAAAGTAACTATAAACTGCGACATAGTAATCTCCAGGAGTCAGGTTGAAAAAAATTATCTCGCCGGATGCACCTGCTGAGGCATAATCGCTGCCAAGAAGTTCATCATAATCAGCCTCACCGTTGCGATTCTTATCTTGAATCAACTCGATTCCTGCCCCATTCAAAACATCGATACGCAAGCTTAAATCGCTATTTTTGTTAATAGTAAAGCGGTAATAATCATCGTTATCGTCAACTCCCACAAAATCATTGAAGGTGAAGCGATTGTTATCAGCAACACCAATATTGCGTGCAGTTGCTAAGGAGTTGCCTGGATCTGATAAATTCAACTGATTAGCCGTTCTCGTTCCTGTTAGGGGATCTGTGCCGACAGCGATCGCATCTGAGTTCGATTTTGGTTGAGCAGCAGATGTACCGCTAGCGGCTCGATCGTTGGCTGAGTAACGGAGCAGCTCGCTTTTTTGGGATACTATAAAATCTGCTATTTGTTCTTGTTCCCTGATGGCGCTCGCTGTCAAATTATCAGTGTCAAAGCCGTTGCTAGGGACGCTACCGTTAAATTGACTCGATGCAGTGAAAAAGTTAAGCTGACCACTATTACCAAAGGTTGTTAATGCTGCTGTTAGCTGCTGTTCGCGATCGATGGCAAGTATACCGAGCGTACTTTCCATAAATTCACTCCTGATAATTTGAGATTCACTTGTGTTTAGGGGAGACAATGCTTGATTTTAAATTAATTAACATTCTTCCATCGGCGAGATGATGAGTCAATTCATAAATTCATTGCTTGAGTTCATAAAAGTCATAACCCTAATTTCATAAAAGTCATATTTTTCGGCAAGTTATGCCGTTTCAAGCTGAAGCTGTTGTTTTTCCGTCAAAACCATCGCTATGTGTTTTTCGTAATAGGCAGCTTCGTTAATGAATACAGGGAAAACAGTAGATTCTCCTTGATAGGGGAGCGATTCTCCCGTAAATGTGAGAAACATGGGTTCACCGGGATGTAAAGGTTCATAGTCTTTGAACTGAAGTTGGGGATGGATCGCAGCTTGCAGTTCACCTACTGAATTTCTGGGATAGTCTACTGAGCCGATCGCCTGATATACAGTTAAATGTGATGGTGTATGAAGCGGCTTTCCCCGATTTTGTGCATCGAGATAATCCAGAATGGCGTGAACTAGCATTTCGGTTTGCTGAAGCTGACGGGCGTTAATGACTCCCTGGGCGATGGGCCCAACTTCTATGGTGCCACCGAAAGCAGAGAGCGATCGAAGCATTGGGGCATCCTCACCAGAATACTCTCCGAAACAAACTCGCAGTGAGGGCTCGATCTCACTCAAATAAGCTAATAATTGCAAATTGAATGGATGTTTGCTAGATGGTAAAATTGTCAGCCCCATGTTGGCCGTTGTGCTGTGAAGGTCAACGATCACATCAGCCCCATGTTCGTCTTTCGGACATAGTTGGGCGGAGATTTCCTTAGCACGTCTGTTCTCGTAACCCATCAAATCTGGGTTAGACAAATCTTCCTCGGCAAAGCAACGGTTCAAATCGCGATCGACATAACGCCGATTGCACTTTACCGCTTGAGGATTAGCTAATAGAGTAACCACCTCAAAGCTCGATCGTTTCAGTAAGTCTGGGAATTGTTGAAACTTCTTAATCAGATAAACCCCAGTCAACTCGTTTCCGTGGGTTCCTCCCACAACTGCAACTCGTCGAATTACTTGCGAAATCATGAATAATCCTCATTAAGCAATACTTAAATAGGTATTTTGTGCCGAAATTTATAACTATTACTTTCAAAATAAAGAAGTTATAGCTATATGTCAAATACTTTTTTATATATAACAATATACTTAAAAAATATAGTATTGAATCCCCGTTACAAAAGAGAATATAACTGTAGGCCCGTGCTCCAAACCATGATAGTAATCATTCATTCCCAATCATTCAATTCTCAAATCTAAAATCGTATAACCTATGGAACTTCGCCATCTTCGTTACTTCATTGCAGTGGCAGACGAACTGAGCTTTAGTCGCGCGGCAAAGCGATTGCACATTGCCCAACCGCCCCTAAGTCAACAAATTAAAGATTTAGAGGCTGAACTGGGTGTGAAGCTATTCGATCGCAAAAGTCACCCGATTCAGCTAACCCCAGCAGGACAGGCGTTTTTAGAAGAAGCTCGCGCAACTTTGGTACAGTTAGAACAAGCGGTACATAAAACCCAGCGCATTCATCAGGGTGAATTGGGTTATTTGACGGTGGGTTTTCCCAGTTCGATCGCGAATGGTGTCTTTCCAGAGATGCTGCGAACTTTTCGACAGCGATATCCAGAGGTAAAACTGATTTTGCAGGAAGAACATAGTGCTTTCCTAATTCAGAGGTTGCGCGATCGCCAGACTGATATCATTTTTCTCTATCTCTACCACGATATTTCTGAAGCCAATGATTTAGAAACGATGTCTCTCACGCAAGAACCACTTGTCGTCGTTTTACCCAAAAACCATCCGCTTACAGCCCAATCCAAAATTTCGCTTTCCGACCTAAAGGATCAAGAATTTGTAATGCCCCTTCATCAGATTGTGGCTGGCTTATCTGAGGAAATTTACCATGTATGTTCGCAAGCAGGGTTTGTTCCTAAAGTTGCTCAAACAGCCGTCTTTATGGTCACAATTTTGGGATTAGTCGCAGGGGAAACAGGTATCAGCATTCTGCCATCTCACGTACAGAATCTTCAACGCGAAGGAGTGGTCTATCGTCAGATTCAGGAACAAACGACAACCACTCAATTAACTGCTGTTTGGCGGCATAATCATTCGTCCACCATTTTGCAGCAATTCCTCAATATTATTAAAACCCTCTCAATTTATAGCAATCCTAAATGATTTGTGAGAAACAGGCCTAGGTAAAAAGCTTTGAAAAGTCAAGCAAGCAAGTAAGGTGCGTCGCCATCAACACTCTGCAAGTTTTATCCAAAATCTCGCAGATCCGCACCCTTCAGATTAACACCACACAATATAGCTGCTACTCTAGTTCATGAACCTGGAATATGGGGTATTAACTGTTACTTGCGGCAATTGGCGAAAGTAGAAAACAGGTTAAATTTTGTAACTCTCCACGCTTGTCATGTCTGCGCGCCAGCAAAAAGACAGTACCTAGTTATGCTTTTATCGCTGTCAATATAACTTTGCCCACTTCATGCAGCAACTGTTGGATACTAGCCTGGTATAGGGATTACTTGCGAGCTCATGTTTTATCCTACTTGCTTGCTAAAATTTTGAATTTGACCTTCACAAGTTCGACAACTATAACCGCCGACTTTCTGCCAAACTTCTAACTGCGAAGTCAATCCATATTTGCCATCCATTGCTGGATTGCATCCACATCCCATCCGCGCGGAGGTTCGGACAAAACAGATTCGCGCGGGTGTATGGCGATCGACTAATATTGCTGAATAGTGGCTGCCTATTCTTTCTAGGCTATTATCCCATTTGGTTTGGCTATTGTCGTCAAGATATACTCAACTTGAGCCGGAGTAAGAGTCAGATTGGCATTCAAAACCAAAGCCGCTACACCCGCTACGGAGAGCCTTAATCGCTCGGTAAACTCAATTTTAATACCTGTCCAACTGATACCTCGTGCTTGTGCGTCGCTACTACCACGGCACCTTCTAATCGCGGATCGTAACATCCCACCCAAGCCGCAGGATGACATTCATGTACTAAATACCCGTACAGCCAAATTGCTCCTCTACCTTCAATAACAATTCCTTGGCTTAATTGAACGTCTTGAGGAAGTTTCAAACCTTGTAAATCATCGGGTGTGATGATACCGTCTTGAGTTGTAATTCGCAAGCGCAAATGTTGGTAAGCTAAACCGTCTTGAGTTTGATGGGGGATTATTTTTAATTCAATAGGATTCATAGGATTCATTGGATGCAAAAATGTTGAATGCTGCGATAAAATCATATACCTTTTAGGGTAAATTGGGAATCCGATCGCCAACTTTGAGTCCCAATTGAGCCGCCCTTCCGCCTCTTAGTTCGATCACTCCGTCAACAGGAACATCCGGGCCGTAGTTGGGGCAGGTTTCGGTCAAACACGGCGGTACGTTAGGAATTATCGCCTGCACTACGCCTTCCCGCAGAAAAACCATATCGAGTTCAATAAACACGTTTTTCATCCAAAAACGCACGTTTCGCGCGGGTTCGATGGGAAAAAGCATTCCCCTGTCATCTGGCAATTCTGTGCGAAACATTAAACCTGTCGCTTGTTCTTGGGGAGTTTGCGCCACTTCCAGTCCGATCGCGCGATCGGCTATAATCGTGTTAACCGAAATTGGCAAAAGCTGACCCCTATCTATCCCGCCAAACAGCGACATAAAGTTGGATTCAGTCAGATTAGAATTTCCCAAAACAACTCCTAAGTAATTACCAGAGTTTTTGTCTTTCATAATAGTTTGGTTGTCGGAAACAGAAAGCTCTAAATCGCTAAAGTTGATGCCTTCTGTCAAGACAATTTTATCATTGCCGTTGCCAAAATCTGTAATTATATCGGCTTCAGTAATAGTAGATGCGGCAGAGGTTCTTTCAATCACAAATAAATCCTCCCCCGCGCCTCCTGTCAAGATATCCCCGCCTTCGCCACCTATTAGCAAATCGTGACCCCGATCGCCAAACATCCAATCGGAGTCTTGTCCTCCATAGATTGTATCGCTTCCCTGACCGCCAGACAGCGTATCAGCGCCTTCATTTCCTGCTAACAAATCATTTTCCCGATCGCCAAAAATTCGGTCATTTCCCCCCAAACCTTGAACAGTATCATTACCCGCAAATCCTCTAATCGTATCGTTGCTGAGAGTTCCCAGGAGAAAATCGAAGCCGAAACTACCGTCGATGTTAACCATTTTGCGTTTAATGATGCGTTTAATAGAAGGAAGATTTGGCGATCGGCATCCGCCAACCGGTACCAAAAGCTCGATCGCTAATTTTCAAACCAGGGGCTGCTTGCCGCCGTTTAAACTCCGCTTGCCTCACTAATTTTACTACACGTTTAACCACCGCTTCATCGTGTCCTGCAGCCACAATTTGTTGAACCGATTCGTGATGTTCGATCAACCGCTGCAAGATGTCATCCAAAACATCGTAATCCGGCAAAGAATCTTGGTCAACTTGTCCCGGTTTCAGTTCAGCACTCGGCGGCTTAGTAATAATATTAACCGGAATAATTTCCTTTCCCAAGTCAGCCTGATTTTTAATCTTCTCACTCCCAGAATTCAGCCATCGACAAAGCGAATAAACGCGAGTTTTCGGCACATCGGCAATCACCGCCAATCCCCCATTCATATCGCCGTAGAGAGTGCAGTAACCCACAGCCATTTCCGACTTATTCCCAGTCGAAAGCAGCAAATGTCCGAACTTATTAGAAATTGCCATCAACAGATTGCCTCGAATCCGCGATTGAATATTTTCCTCAGCAATCCCGAAAGTTGTATTGACAAACAAATTGGCGAGAGTGCGATCGTAAGTTTTCATCAAATCGCCGATCGGCAATAGTTCGATCGCGATGCCCAGATTTCGGGCTAATTCCAAAGCATCATTAACCGAATGATCTGAACTATAAGGAGAAGGCATCAGCACCCCTAGAACATTTTCGGGCCCGATCGCGCAACTGGCGATCGCCGCCACCAAAGCCGAATCTATCCCGCCACTCAAACCGAGTACAACCTTAGAAAAACCGCACTTGCGGACATAATCTCGTACTCCCAAAACCAAAGCAGCCCAAATTTCTGCATCTCCTTCTGCCGGATGAAAACTTAAATCTGTTGTGGATCGGGCATCTTGCCCCATCCCGCCGCTGCCAACTAAATCTTGTTTAGCTGTGTCATATTCCAGCACCGCAAAATCCGTTTCAAAAGAAGCTAATACCTGAATCAAATCACCCTTTCGATTCATAGCAAAACTGCTGCCGTCAAAAATAATATCGTCATTTCCCCCTACCTGATTAGCGTAAATAATCGGTATCCCGCAGCGGATGACGCTGTGCTGCAACATCGCCGATCGCACTCCCCGCTTCCCCGCAGAATAAGGCGATGCCGACAAATTCACCACTAAATCTACACCCAATTTTGCCAGATCGGAAACAGGATCGCCCGCGTAACTGCGTTTACCCCAAAACTCCTCATTGTTCCACAAATCTTCACAAATTGTCACGCCGATTTTGACTTCGCCAATAGAAAAGTAATTGCTGTTTTCTCCCGGTTCAAAATATCTATCTTCATCAAATACATCATAAGTAGGCAACAAGCGTTTATGAAAAACTGTTTTGACGGCGCCATTTTGCAACAAAACAGCACTATTAAACAATGATTTTCCGCCGAGTTTAACAGCATTAGCATTAGGTAAGGCAGTGCCTACTATGACTGCCAACTCCGGCGGCAAAGCTTGCGCCAGTTGCTGCAACTGTGCACCTGCATCTGCAATGAAACTCGGATTAATTAACAAATCGCGCGGCGGATAACCGATCAGGGAAAGTTCGGGTGTTAGCAATAAGTTTGCGCCCTCAACCTCAGCTTGTTTCGCCGCCTCCAGAATTAGGTTGGAGTTGCCCAAGATATCACCAATAGTAGGGTTGAGTTGTGCGATCGCAATTTTCATCTCACCAAATCACTTAATAAATATTGCTAACAGTCCGCCCGCGCGGACTCACTTTCCTATAGTCCTAGATTTGAATGTAGCGAAAAATTACTCAGATTTGTAATGTTTCAACTCTTCCTCAATATAATAATTTACCAAATCCCGGTAAATATTTTCAACCACATCAGGATTCAAACCCGATTCTTGAGCCCACTCGCGCCGCTGCTGTAACATATCGTGAAAGCGATCGAACGATCGAACACTAGCTTCACTCGTTTTGAACCTTGCTGCCGCGATGACGTATTGAAATCTCTTGCTCAAAGCCTCGATCACTTCTCGATCGATAATATCAATTTCCTCGCGAACTTCGTGAATATTAGCGCATTCATCAGGGTCTTTCATCGTCTGCACTCCTTAATAGCTTCTATTCTAATGTTACTAAATTGATCCCACAATGTCATCTAAGGAACAGCTAAATAAACACCAGTGGCTTATTTTTGAAAGGAGCAAAAGCGGCCGCATCAAAGCGGTACAAACTAGCAGGGCGGCCCGCCCCGCGCGAAACCTTAACACCGGTATCGCACAAAAAACCCAATTTCAACAATCGAGCTCTAAAATTAGAATAATCAGAAAAATTTTCCCCCAAAATAGTTGTATAAAGTTGATACAAATCGCTCAAAGTAAAAAGTTCCGGCAAAACTTCAAAAGCTACCGGGCTGTATTCAAGTTTGTTACGCAGTCGCCGATATCCGTATTCGAGAATTTGATTGTGATCGAAGGCAAGCTGTGGAACTTGTTGCACGGGATACCAAGCAATGCCGCCGACGCGGTGGCCCACACCCGCCACTACACTCCCAGCAATTAACTCAGCTTCCTCAAAGCGTACCAAAGCAAAATAACTAACCGAAAGATAACGATCGCCCCTGGTAATTTCCCGAGGATCGCGCCCCGGTTCTCCAAAAGTATACAACTGCTCCAGATACAAATTTTTTACCCGAATTTTCTCAGACAAAATCCGGTAAGCCGCATTTTCAAGGGATTCTCCGTGTCGCACCAAAGTACCGGGAAGACTCCAAGAATCGATAAACGGTTCGTCTTGCCGCATTACCAACAGCACCAACAAGCGGTTCTGCACGGTATCGACGGAAAAAATAACATTATCTACTCCTACTTTAAAGTCAGCTAATGAGCAACCCTCGCTCTTTTTTGTGCCTCGTGCCATGCGTACAAATGCTCCCTATGGATGTAATCTTCGATGGTCGGAGTCAGAGCTTCCCTGTCTCCTTTTTCCCGATAGGAAGTAGAAGAAACATTGGGAGCACTCAAAGATGCGATCGCCACGTCTGCACCCATGCGCCTCAACTGCCACAAATCTAATTGCTCTGATGGATAACCGGGTCGCGGTACTATCAGCAGATCCACTTGTTTTAACAATTGTTCAAATTTGTACCAGCGAGACAGTTGCCCCACCAAGTCAGAACCGATTACCAGCGTCAAATCTGCATCCGGCCACAGCAATCTTGCTTGTTCCACAGTTTCCACAGTCCTCGGACTGCTGAGTTCTGGATGCAAGCAAAGATTGTGTCTGGGCGAATTAATTTCTTGAATGATTAACAGCAGCATTGCCGATCGGTGTTCTAGAGAAGTTTGGTGCGACTTAAAAGGATTGTCCGACGCCCAAACTGCTACCCAATCAAAATGTTGCGAAAGCCAACTCAGAATTGTTTTGTGTCCTGCTGTGGGTGGATCGGCACTGGTTCCAAAAAGAGCAATCTTCTGCATAGGGAATCGGTAATTGTTGACTGTTGACTGTTGACTGTTGACTGTTGATTGTTGATTGTTGATTTATGACTAATGACTAATGACTAATGACTACTGACTACTGACTACTGACTACTGACTCTTTTTCGTTTTTTGAGTAAGACTCTGCAAATCTGTAGAAATTTCCACTGACGGCGAAATCGGGTTGTCAAGTTGGCGAGTTTCGGGTCGAAGACTGGCGACAGAAGCAGCAGTGCGTTTGGCGATCTCCTCCAAACTTTCCTGTTTCTGGACTCGTTTGCCATCCTTGACAACCAACTCCATTAATGGTAAGTAAGAATCACAATTGTGAATATTTTCTCCCGACAATCCCAAATAATCTCCGAGAATTTGCCCATTTTCAATATGTCTAAAAATTTGCTTTCTTCCTGGATATGTTACCTTGCCGCTGGCCTCTTTCATCACCGGAATTCCGTCAATTTCCACCAATTTATAAACACCGTTGACAGGGGAACCGCTGACTAACTTGGTTCCCAAACCGTAACCGTCAATGCAAGCACCGCTACTTTTTAATTTAGCAATTTCTCGATCGTCCAAATCGCCGCTAGCAAAAATTGGAACGCCCGGAAGGATCGATCGAACTTCCCGAGACAGCACCGCCAAATCGCCCGAATCCAGCCGCACGCCTTCCAACTGCATTTCACCGCTGTTTACTCGATCGGCTAACATCCGCGCCGCCGCCACAGTATCATAAGTATCGATCAGCAGCGGCGCCCCCGGAAAATAGCGGTGAAAAGCTGCAAACGCCTGATTCTCGCTACCTTCGAGGGCAGCCACAGCCATTACCAAAGCATGGGCGATCGTACCGACAGGCTTGCGGCCCAACTTCAAAGCAGCCAAAACATTAGAAGTTCCGTCGAATCCCGCAGCCAGGGCAGCCCTAGCCGCCCAAACAGCAGCTTGAGGCCCAAAAGCCCTGCGCGTCCCGAATTCCAGCAACTTAGCCTCCGGGCCCGCCACATCCCGCAGCCGCGCTGCCCGCGTCGCAATCAAAGTTTGATAATTTATGGCATTCAATAAATAAGTTTCCACTAATTGAGCCTGCCACAGAGGAGCCTCAATTCGCAGCAGAGGCTCGTTAGCAAACACCGCCGTCCCCTCCGGCACCGCCCAAACATCGCCAGTAAAACGGGCTGTGGCGAGTAAAGTCCAAAATCGCTCCGGGGCGTCGGCAAAAATCCCAGTGGACTGCAAAGCCTCAATTTGCGCCGGCGAAAACCGAAATTTTTCCAAATAATCGATAACTTGAGCCAAACCCATCGCGATCGCGTAGCCAAAACCCTCTGGCAGCCTGCGCGCGAATAATTCAAAACTCGCGGCCCGCCCGTCGATCCCTTCCCCGACGTAACAAGCGGCCATCGTTAGCTGGTAGAGATCGGTCAAAAGGCTGTAATCTGCTGAAGAAACCGTTAGTTCCCGGTCTTCTAAGATTTCTTCAAAACCTGTGAGCTGCAGGCTTTCTGTCGCAGTTTCCATAAGAAAAACCCCGAACAAACTTCTTTTTTTTAATTATAGTGACAAATACCATATCTTTTTGTAAATATTTGATGAAGATTGCAGATATTTGTCGGCAAAATTCGCTTATTATGCCCTTTAATAGCGGATTTAGGTTAATTTTTTGATTAATATTATGGTAAAAGCAATATAAATACTGAATTTAACAAACTCAGGAATTAAGCACAAACACTCAAGCGTTCCGGGTTTTTTGCGAAAATATTTCGTTGCAGCCTTTGAATAGAGTTAGACAACCCGGTTTCTGAGCGTCGGGAGGGGCGATCGCGACTGCTTGACTTGAGTAAGGAAAAATCTACCAGCAAAAGGTCGATCGTCCAAAAATTCGTTATTTCTCAAACCTTCAGCTTGCTTCTATGTTGCAGACCAATAAGTAATTCAAATAAATATTGCTAAACTCATCCACAGCCCAAAAATCAGAGTAATATTAAAAGTATCAGAACTCAGACAAGAGAGGCAGATTCTATGAATCTTTCTAAATCTTTGACAAACGCAATGCGTTACGTTTCGGAAGCAGCGGTGCGGATTTTTAGCCCCAGCGATGACAACTATCCAAATAGTGGAGTTCAACCTTTTGAGGGTAAGCTTTCCAAAAGTTCTAAATCCAAAGAATGAACAGCCATTCCGGCAGTTTCTAGCGAGTTCGGCACAGGGATTCAGTTTAACAGTCAACAGTTAACAATTAACTGTTGACTGTTAGCTGTTGACTTGGCACTTTTGACTTAGGACTTTGACCAATAATTTCTTGATGGTACCCGCCACGTGATTTATCCGTGGAATCAATCCAAAATCTAAAATCTAAAATCCTCAAGCCCCCGAATTTATCCGTGGGGTCAATCCAAAATCTAAAATCTAAAATCTAAAATCGAATGACTGTTAATAGTAATTGTAGGTGTGGTTTCCCTTCCTTCTACCCCACCTACAATTACCAATCACCAATTACATTGAACTTCCCAAATTGACAAAAGGTATATTCAGTGTAGTAAGCTTTTAAAATAAAGATTTTGGCGTTGCTGATTCAGGGTATGAAAGGCTAAATATGCAAGTCATAGAAACCAGTATTCACAAAACTTCGGGATTTTTAAGTGATTTTTTTCATAGGCTGATTAAGCAACGCCTTTTTTGTAGATTTATATAATGATTTAGACGTGCTATGGAGCCAGGCTCGGGCTTACAAGATTATTAGTTCTAGTTGATTATCGTTGGTAAAAACCGCCCCTACAGGAATTACGCTCGATTCACACGTATATGATATGAGGTAAATAAAAACCCAGTTTATTTAAGAAACTGGGTTTCCATTGATGTTTTCTGATTGGGTGTTTAAACTCAGCGGAAGCGCGATCGCTTATAGTTACAAGCCGCTCATTTCCCGAAATAGGACTGCAAGTAGTTAATCAGTTGCGTGGATATGCGGGGTTTCAGATAGTCCGGCACTGAGCCTTCGATTGTGATAGTACGCATACCACCTGCGATCGCTTCGAGTTCCAAGTCGCTCAATTCTCGATAGGTTGAGTTTTCCGGTGTAGATGTTGCTTTTTTTATGATGCTTTCACTTGGCATGGAAGTTACTCCTTGTGGATTTTTTATAGCTAGGCTATGGCTGGCCTATGCGTAAATTTAGTTTAGAAAATTCCCTGGCTAAAGTAGCTAGCTCAAAGTTGAGTTTTGAAGCTATAAAAAAAAATCTAGCTTGAACTAACCTTTAGTTGAGGAGATTACCTAAACTTTTGGCTAGGTATCCCAGAGCGCATACAACTATATACTGGTAACACTCTATTGCAATGACTAAAATATGCGTCCGATTCCTGAGTTTCTCCAAGCGATAACAGCCTATTTTTGAGGGCTACACCTAGCCAAAAGTTTAGGATTTTTCCTCGCAGAGGCTGAGTTGCAAGCTGACTATTGGGCTAAGTTCATACTCAACTAAAAGCTAGAAACTTTTTAGGGTTGTTATCTTACGCTTAAAATAGTAAACCAACCATAAAAAAGACCATGAACTTAATTAAATTGTCTGGATTATCGGCTTCAATGGTACTATCGTTCTCCATCTTTCAGCAGCCAAGCCATGCTCAAAAAGCCAGTACCTTTGCTACCAGTTGCACGGACATTTCAATCAATGGCGCTCAATTATCTGCAACTTGTAACAAGAAAAATGGTACGACTCAGCGCACTTCCATTACTATTAAAGGCGTTCATAATCAAAATGGACAACTCGTGCAAGGTAATCTTAAGGAACAAAGTACGTTCAACCGAACTTGCACAGGCATCAGCATAAAGGGAGACGAACTGTCTGCCAATTGCCGCGGTGGAAATCAGCCATCTTCTGTCACATTACTAGGAATTGATAATAACGATGGCAACCTAACCTATTAGTTAGTGTAGTTGGGCGAGCGCTTACTTAGTCTGGTTGTAAAGCCGATCGAGGAACGCCCCAAAACTTCCTCTCCTCAGCAAGCTGTAGCGAGGGGGGGAAATCGCCACCCTGTACTCTCAATAAATCCTGAAATTAGGGGCAATTATGTTTGAATTTTTGAAACTCTATCCTAACAAGACTAGCTTTTTTGTCGGTACTGCTATAGGTTTATGTACTTTTGTCTTGAGTACATCTCTTTGTGCTTTTGCTTCTGGATGCCCTAAGGGAAATCCCTTTTTTCCTTTGGCTACATTTTTAGGAGCACTTTTCGTTGGCATATATTGCAGTTGGCTGGTCAAAGGAAAACTCAAACTCTTAGTCGGTTTTGTTGTTACCTTGTTAACTATATTTGCTGTAAGTTTGAGTGGTATTAGAGGGATTTTAGATACACTTTTAGGAGGGGAAAGCTTTCTGAGCCATTCACTACTTTATGGTGTTATTACCCTTGTATTTGTTTCTGCTATAAGTGTCTTGAATAAGTCGGAAGCTCAAAATTAATTAGCGGACTATTCTGAATACAGTGCGATCGGGCGGAGTCAAGCGCGCCACTGACATTATCGAACAAGCTGTATTGACTCGGAAACCTGTTTTGGCTGAAAAATAGTCGCAGACTAAAATCTAAAATCTAAAATCGACTGATGGCTCACGCACCTCTGGTGTGGGGAGCAAATTTATGCTATGTTCGACTGCAAAGTTGACAGCGGTATGAATATGCTGACTCTTCCGGGCGTTGAAATCACAGAGCTCATCTACGAAAGCGCAAACTCCCTGGTTTACCGAGCATTCCGACAACCCGACAGTCTTCCCGTCGTCCTCAAAATCCTTAAAGAAAATTATCCCACACCCCAAGAACTCGCCCGCTATCGCACAGAGTATAAAATTACACAATCTCTGAAGCTGAGTGGCTGTATAAAAGCCTATGATTTGCAGCCATATCAAAACACGCTGGTGATGTTTGTCGAGGATTTTGGCGGCGAATCCTTGAAAATTTGGATGCAGCAGCAAAAATTTAGTATTGAAGAATTCTTGCGAATTGCGATCGCCACCACAGAAAGTTTACAACAAATTCACAGCGCCCACATCATTCACAAAGACATTAACCCTTCAAATATTGTCTTCAATCCAGCTAGTGGCGAACTCAAAATTATCGACTTTGGCATTTCCACGCAGTTAACGCGGGAGAATTACACCATCAAAAATCCCAACATTTTAGAGGGAACTCTTGCTTATATGTCGCCGGAACAAACTGGCAGAATGAATAGAAGTTTAGATTACCGCACAGATTTTTATTCCCTGGGTGCTACCTTTTACGAACTGCTGACAAACAAATTGCCTTTTGACACCAGTGATGTGCTGGAATTGGTACACAGTCATCTCGCTAAACAGCCGTTATCTCCATCTCAGGTGAATCCCGAAATTCCGCAAATTGTTTCCGATATTGTGATGAAGTTGATGGGGAAAAATGCTGAGGAGCGTTATCAAAGTGCGATCGGAATTAAAGCGGATTTAGAAGAATGTTTGGATCAACTGCACAGCAATAACAATATATCCGTTTTTCCCCTAGGAAGTCAAGATATTTCTGACCGCTTTCAAATTCCGCAAAAACTTTACGGCAGAGAGCGAGAAATTGATAGTTTACTAACAGCTTTTGAAACAGTCAGCAGTCACAGGCAAGATGCCTGTCCCACAAGCAATCACAGGCAAGATGCCTGTGCCACAAGCTCAATGATGCTGATTTCTGGATATTCTGGTATCGGCAAATCAGCTTTGGTGCAAGAATTATACAAACCGATTACTCAACAGCGCGGTTATTTTATCTCCGGCAAATTTGACCAATATCAGCGCAACATTCCCTACAGCGCCATTGTCAACGCTTTTCAGGATTTAGCCAAACAACTGTTAGCAGAAAGCGAAGCAAATCTCAAAGAATGGCGGGAAAAATTATTAGACGCATTGGGAATCAACGGTCAAGTCATGATTGATGTAATTCCTGAAATTGAATTAATTATCGGCAAGCAACCTGCGCCGCCAGAATTGGGCGCCGCAGAAGCGGAAAACCGCTTTAATTTTGTGTTTCAAAACTTCATTAAAGTTTTTACCAAACCCGAACATCCTCTGACAATATTTATCGATGATTTGCAGTGGGCTGACGGGGCATCTCTGAAACTGATGCAGCTACTGATGAGCGCTTCGTCAACGGGACTGTTTTTAATTGGGGCGTATCGGGATAACGAAGTTTCTGCGGGTCATCCGTTAATGCTAACGATTGAAGAGATTGTCAAAACAGGGGCAAATGTCGATCGCATTTTTCTGTCACCTTTGGATTTATCCTCTGTTACTCAACTCATTGCTGATGCCCTGAATTGCCCGGAATCAAGAGTCAAATCCCTTGCCGAGTTAGTCTTTTTCAAAACGGGTGGGAATCCTTTCTTTATGAATGAATTTCTCAAATCGCTTTATACAGAAGGCTTGTTACAATTTGATTCGCTCGCTTTCAGTTGGGAATGGGATTTAGACCAAATTCAAGCGAGGGGATTCACTGATAATGTTGTCGAGTTGATGGCTGGCAAAATTCAACGACTGCCTGATAATACGCAGGAAACGTTAAAGATAGCAGCCTGCATTGGCAATCAATTCGACCTGAAAACCCTCGCCTCACTTTGCGAAAAATCTGTGGGAAAAACGGCGGATGATTTGTACGCAGCCGTAGCCGAAAATTTAGTCGTGTTGCTCGGGAATATGGGAGATGTGGAATTAGAAATTGCAGGAAAATTACCCAGTAGCCAATCCGTAGAATACAAGTTTGTCCATGACAGAATTCAGCAAGCTGCTTATTCTTTAATCCCCGATACCCAAAAACCCGCTACCCATTATCAAATCGGAAAAATACTGCTACAACAAACTTCGCCAGAAGCCAGAGAAGATGCCATTTTTGGAATCATCAATCAATTAAATTATGGAACAGCTTTAATTACCTCACAAACAGAGCGAGATGAATTAGCCCAACTCAATCTGATTGCCTGTCGCAAAGCCAGAAGTGCTGCCGCCTATCAAGCGGGCCGTGAATACGCTAGCACAGGACTATCAATGCTGGGAGAAAATGCTTGGGTTAGACAATATGAAATGACTCTATCATTCCATAACTTAGCGGCTGAATTGGCTATGCTGTGTGGTGACTTCGAGGCGATGGAACAGGTGATTGAGACGGTCATTGCCCACGCACGATCGTTACTAGAACAGGTTAATGTTTACCGAATTAGAATTCAGTCAATGATTTTCCGGAGTAACCTAGATAAAGCTCTTGTCGTGGCTCAACAATTCTTTCAACAGTTGGGTATTATCTTTCCTGACCCACCCACACCGCATGATATTCAACAGGCAATTGCAGAGGTGGGAAAACTGATGAAAGACCGAGAAATCGAAGATTTTCGTCACCTGCCTCAGATGACGGATGGCGAAAAAATTGCCATTGTGGATATGGTTAGTAGCGTCATGCCAGTAACTTACTTATCTGGTTCTCCTTTATTGCCATTATTGGTTTTACTGTCAGTCAAGCTATCCACTCAATACGGAAATACATCGAGTTCAGCCGTGGGTTATACGCACTATACCATTATTGCCTGTACTATTTTAAAAGATGTGGATACAGCAGTAAAGTTTTGTCAGTTGGCACTCCATGTCGTCTACCAACTCGATGCCAAAGCTCTCAAAACCCAGGTTTTAACTATAGCAGGAACCTTCATATTACACCGCCAATTACAGCTCAAAGAAACATTGAAATTTCTGCAAGAGAACTATACAAGTACCATAGAAATTGGTAAGTATGAGTGGGCAGGATATAATGCACATCTTTTTTGTTTCAATTCTTTTTGGTGCGGTAAACGCCTTGTCACCTTGAAGCCAAAAACCCGCGCCTACTACAATAGTTTGATGCAATTAAACCAAGTGGCAACAGGTAATGGGTGTCGGCTGCTTTGGCAATTTATCTCAAATTTAATAGGATCTACGGAGCCGCCGAGTACACTGTCTGGAGAACCTTTCCGAGACTCTGAATCTGTACCCCTATGGTTGTCTATCCATAATCGGTTTCAGATGTGTGTCTTCTATTTATTTAAGCTGATTCTTTGCTACCTGTTTGGGGAGAGTGAATCAGCTCAAAGCCATGCCGTTGAGTGCAGACGCCATTTAATCGTTGCTCCGGGAATGACTAATGAACCTCAGTTTTATTTCTATGATTCTTTGAGTGTTCTAGTGCAGTTGAGTCCAGAATCAGAAGAGATATCCGAAGCATTAGAGCGGGTAGAACAAAATCAAACAGAACTGCAACAGCACTGGGTAAAGTATACCCCTATGAATTACCAGCATAAAGTGGATTTAGTAGCAGCAGAAAAATGTCGGATTTTGGGACAAAAATTAGAAGCTATAGACTTTTACGATCGCGCTATTCAAGGAGCCAAAGAAAATGAATACATCCAGGAAGCCGCCCTTGCTTATGAACTAGCAGCTAAGTTTTATTTATCGATAGGTAAAGAACTAACAGCTAAAGCTTATATGCAGGAAGCTCGTTACTGCTATGAACTCTGGGGTGCGGCGGCTAAAGTCAAAGATTTAGAAACGCGATATCCGCAGTTATTTGTGATAAATCAGCAGAAAAATCAAGAAATCTCAACAACTACATCAACTACGGGTAGCCGTTCTAGTTCTTCCTTGGATATCGCTACAGTCATGAAAGCTTCCGAGGCAATTGCTGGGGAAATTGTAGAGGATAAATTACTGTCCAGATTGATGAAAATTTTGATTGAAAATGTCGGAGCTCAAAAAGGGTACTTAATTTTAGAAAACCAGACAAAATTGCTGATTGAAGCTAAAGGCGCAATCTATGACGAACGCATAACTGTGTTGCAATCTGAACCAGTTGAAAATTGCCAGGAACTTTCAGAAACAATTATCAATTATGTCGCCCGAACCAAAGAAAATGTGGTGTTAAATGATGCCACTCGTGAAGGTAACTTTACGAATGATCCTTACATCAAATCACGTCAGCCTAAGTCTATTTTGTGTGCCGCTTTGATGAATCAAGGTCAACTCAGTGCTATTGTTTATCTCGAAAATAACCTCACTACACAAGCTTTTACGCCCGATCGCCTGGAAGTCTTACAATTGTTATCGGGACAAGCGGCGATCGCACTTACCAATGCTAAACTCTACGCGGAAGTCAAAGAACGCGAAAACCGACTGACTCAATTTATCGACGCTATGCCGATCGCGGTAACAGTGCATGACACCACCGGACAAATTACCTACGCAAATCAGACAGCACATCAACTAAGCGCCATTCCCACAATCCCCGAAGCCAATACTGAGAAATTAGCAGAAACTTATCAACTTTATCTCGCGGGAACTAACGAGTTATATCCCACCGCACAAATGCCAATCGTGCGTTCTTTGGGGGGTGAAACTGTCAAAGTAGATGATATCGAGTTCCACCGACCTGATAAGATTGTTTCCTTGGAAGTTTCCAGCACACCAATTGTGGATGAAACAGGTAAAATTAATTATGCGATCGCCACATTTCAAGATATCACCGATCGCAAACAAGCCGAAAAAGTTTTAGCTGATTACAACCGCACTTTAGAACAGCAAGTGAGCGATCGCACTCTCGAACTCCAGCGAGAAATCATCGAGCGACAACGAGCCGAAGACGCGGCACAACAAGCCAACCGAGCAAAAAGCACATTCCTCGCAAATATGAGCCACGAATTGCGGACTCCCCTCAATGCACTTCTGGGTTTTTCCCAATTAATGAATCGTTCTTCTAACCTATTGCAGGAACAGCAAGAACACCTGAGTATTATCACCCGCAGCGGAGAACATTTGCTTGAACTGATTAACCAAGTATTAGATTTGTCCAAAATAGAAGCAGGACGCACGACTCTGAACGAGACCAATTTTGACCTCCACCGCCTACTTGACGACATCGAAAATATGTTCCAACTTCCGGCAGAAAAGAAGGGATTGCAGTTATTAGTAGAGCGGATGGTAGACGTTCCCCAATATGTGCGGACTGATGAAATAAAATTGCGCCAAATCTTGATTAACCTCATTTCTAACGCGATTAAATTCACATCGGAAGGCGGCATTTATGTGAAAATTAAAAATCAGGATTTGGCTCAGCAAATCTGCTTTGAGATAGAAGACACGGGAGCGGGAATTGATGTTAGTGAATTAGACAAGATATTTGAAGCTTTTGTGCAAACTAAAACAGGGGAAGAATCGCAACAAGGAACAGGATTAGGTTTAACGATCGCACGTTCTTTTGTGCAGTTAATGGGAGGTGAAATGACAGTCAGTTCTCGTGCGGGAGGCGGTACTATTTTCAAATTTGACATTAAAGTTAATTCAGTTGAAAGTGCCGATCGCCAACGGGAGCAGCCAACCAGACGAGTTATGGCGATCGCACCGAATCAACCCCGCTATCGAATTATCGTTGCAGACGACGCTTTTGACAACCGCCAACTGCTGGTTAAACTGCTTTCCGCGATCGGTTTTGAAGTCTACGAAGCCAAAAATGGGAGAGAAGCAATAGAAAAGTGGGAGCAATATTCACCACACTTAATCTTTATGGATATGCGGATGCCGGTGATGGATGGGTATGAAGCCACCAAACAAATTAAAGAGGGCAACCACAGGGGGATTGCCCCTACGGAAAACGAGGATTTTGTAGGGGTAGTGCCCCCGTGCCTACCCCAGACAGCAATTATTGCTATAACAGCAAGTAGTTTTGAGGAAGAGAAAGCCGTTGTCCTTTCTATCGGCTGCGATGATTTTATTCGCAAACCATTTAGAGAAGCAAACATATTTGATGCTCTACACAAACATATCGGGGTGCAATTCGTTTTTGAAGAACTAAATGCTGCCCCCAGTTTCACAGAAAATGAAGTAAATGTATTGACAAAAACCGCTTTTTCTGAATTACCTCCTGAGTTAGTAGCCAATCTTCAACAAGCCATTAGCAATCTCGATTTAGAACAGATGCAAATAGTCATCAGTCAAATTCGCGAAATCAATCAGCCCTTAGCTAGGGCAAGCGCAGCTTGCATTAAAAATTTTCAGTACGAACAGTTGCTAAATTTAATACACACATTAAGGGATGAGACATGAACAAAAACCTCAGTTTTACCCGCGAAGAAAGTATTTTAGTTATTGATGATTGTCCTGAGAACTTAAAACTTTTAAGCGGGATACTATCGGCTGCTGGGTATAAAGTTCACCTGGCTCCCAGTGGGAAATTAGCTCTTAACTTTATCAATGCCAACTTACCAGACTTAATTTTACTGGATATTATGATGCCTCACATGGATGGCTATGAAGTCTGCCAGCAGCTCAAAGCTACTCCTGAAACTCAAAATATCCCAATAATTTTTATCAGCGCTTTGCAAGAAGTTTTCGATAAGGTAAAAGCATTTTCTGTGGGCGGAATAGACTACATTACAAAACCTTTTCAACAACACGAAATTTTAGTGCGCGTCGAAAATCAATTGCGTCTGAGAAGGATGTCTAAACAACTCCTAGACCAAAATATTTTAGAAGAGCGCAACCGCATGGCGCGGGAAATTCACGACACTTTAGCGCAAACTTTTGCAGGCATTATCATACATTTGGGATCTGCTGAACGGGTAATAGTAGCAAATCCAGAACAAGCACAAGTACACATGAAAACAGTCTGCGAACTGGCTCGCTCTGGACTTGCTGAAGCGCGGCGATCCGTAGAATCTTTGCGCCCGCAACTGTTAGAAGATGGCGATTTGTATAGCGCTCTCAACCAAATTGCTAAACAAATGTCATCAGATACTGATACGCGCACTACTTTTGAAGTGGTTGGCACGGCATATTCCCTACCATTAGAGGTAGAAAATAACCTGTTGCGGATCGGGCAGGAAGCATTAACAAATGCTTTCAAATATGCCAAAGCTACGGCGATAAAAATTGAGTTGGTTTACGAAATATCCAAGTTTTTTTTGCGGGTGCAAGACAACGGACAGGGATTTGATACGGAAAGTTTCGGTTTTAGGAATGGCTTTGGTTTATTGGGGATGAGAGAACGCGCCGATCGCATTAACGCGCAGCTAACAGTAAACAGCAGCCCTGGAAACGGAACAGAAGTTATAGTTTCAGTTAATCGCCAGTAAAGTAAGGTGCACATTTCGCACCATATAGCAATCCTAAATAAGTCGTAAATTTTTTACCGCACCCCAACCCTCCCCAAGGCATCGGGGAGGGAGTAAGAAATTCACAAATGATTTAGGATGGCTATACATAGTAAGTTGGTAGTGAGATGTTCAGTTTTTTTTGATAAAATTAACAGGGTAAACATGATTAACCAATCAAATATTATTCGCATTTTAATTGCCGACGATCATTATATTGTGCGGCAAGGTTTAGTGGCGCTGCTGGAGCAGGAATCAGATGTTAAAGTTGTGGCGCAAGCCAGCAACGGGCAGGAAGCTGTGACAATGTTCCGCGAACATCAGCCCGATGTAACGCTGATGGATTTGCGGATGCCGGTGAGGGATGGAGTCGCGGCCATTACTGCGATTTGTGGGGAGTTTTCCAGTGCCCGGATTGTGGTGCTGACGACTTATGATGGCGATGAAAACATCTATCGCGGATTGCAAGCTGGTGCTAAGGGCTATCTGCTTAAGGATGCGGAACCAGAGGAGCTTTTAGCAGCAATTCGGGCTGTTTTTGAGGGTAAAAAGTACATTCCGCTGGCAGTGGGTGTTAAGTTAGCCGATCGCTTGAGTGGGCCTGAATTGAGCGCTCGCGAATTAGAAGTCATCCGCCTCATAGTCGCGGGTAAAAGCAACAACGAGATTAGTGAAGTTTTGCACATCAGTGAAAGCACCGTCAAGTTTCACATCAACAATATTTTGAGCAAAATGGGAGTTAGCGATCGCACGCAGGCCGCGATTTCCGCATTAAAACGGGGGATTGTCAGCCTGTAGTTTAATGAGCAGTATTTTTTTTACTGCTAAATATAGCAATCCTACATCATTTGTGAATTTCTTACGGACTCCCCTTGATAAAGGGAGGGTTGGGGTGGGGTAAAAAGTTTACGACTCCTGCAAGGATTGCTATATGACTATTATGACGACACATAATGATACATAATATCTTAAGTTTTATGTAAAAACTTTTTAGTAAGGCTAAGCTGGAACTCCTAGGACAAATTAGCCCACCTAAAAAAAAATGCTTTATTCATTTTTGTCCAAGTCTCAAGTCAAAGCCCGCGTTTTAAAACAGTTTGCAGCCGCTATTTCGGCGTCTTTAGCTCTTAGTGCAATAACCAGTGTGAAACCCTCGTCGGTATTAGCGGCTAGCCATATCCCCCCCGCAAATCAAACCTCGACTCAGCTAGCAGCAAAACCTGATTCTAGCTTGCAGCTAGGGCAGTTACGCAGCACTGTTCCCGTGCAGACAATGCAGCTCGATCCGGGCGGATTTATCCCGATCGCGATCGGCGGTATGATAATTATTCTGGTGCTGCCATTATTTTTTGGCGGATTGGTAGTAATTGGCGATCGCGAAGTCGGAATTGTCAGTAAAAAGTTTAGCTTCGGCGGCAAGTCTTTACCGCCCGGAGATTTAATTGCCTTAAACGGAGAAGCTGGATATCAAGCTGATACTTTGCCCCCCGGTTGGCACTGGGGTTATTGGCCTTTGCAGTACAACGTTCGCAAAGAGTCTCTAACTGTAGTTCCCCAAGGTGAAATTGCTTTAATTATCGCCGCCGCCGGCGAGTCGATTCCGCCGCAGCGCATCCTCGGCAAAATCACAGAATGCGACAATTTTCAAGATGCTCGCAAATTTCTTAAAAGCGGTGGAGAAAAAGGTCGCCAATTCGGCATTTTGACGGGCGGCAGCTATCGAATAAATACGGCATTATTTACGGTAATTACAGCAGCTAATGCTCCCAAACACGGGATGACAGCGGAACAGTTGAAACTGTACAAAATTGCTCCCGATAAAGTGGGAGTTGTGACAACTTATGACGGCGTTCCGATCCAAGATGGCGAAATTGCAGGGCCAATTATTCCGAATCACGACAACTTCCAAAACGCGCAAAAATTTATCACCGCTGGCGGGCGACGCGGTTTGCAGGAACAGGTTTTGCTTTCCGGCTCGTGGAACTTAAATCCTTGGTTTGTCGGGGTTGACCAAGTGCCGATGACCGAAATCCCGATCGGCTATGTCGGCGCGGTTATTTCTTATGTCGGCAAAACCTCAGAAGATGTGAGTGGTGCTGCTTTCACTCACGGAAATTTAGTAAATGTCGGAAACAAAGGGGTGTGGGTGACTCCCCTTTATCCGGGGAAACATCCGCTGAATACTCGCATTTTGAAAGTAGAGTTAGTGCCGACTACTAATATAGTATTGAATTGGTCTGGTAAAACAGAAAGGCACAGTTACGACTCTCAACTTTCGTCTTTAACCGTGCGTTCTCAAGACGGTTTTGCCTTTGATTTAGAAGTAGCTCAGATTATTCATGTTGGCGCTTTGGATGCTCCGAAAGTTATCTCTCGCGTCGGTTCGATGCAGAATTTAGTTGACCATGTTTTGCAGCCTACAATTGGCAATTATTTCCGCAATTCTGCTCAAGCTTATTCTGTATTAGATTTTCTCTCGGCAAGAAGCGGCAGGCAAGCGGAAGCCGCCGAGTATATCAAAGCAGCTTTGCGTACCTACGACGTGCAGGCAATTGATACTTTAATCGGGGATATTTTGCCGCCTGCAGAGTTGATGCAAACTCAAACAGATCGCAAAATTGCTGAGGAACAGTGCAAGACTTATGAGGTGCAGCAATTAGCACAAACTCAGCGGCAACAATTGGTGCGGGAAACGGCGCTGGCTGAGATTCAACAAGAGATGGTGAAATCGGAACAAGGCGTGAAGATTTCTGAGTTAAAAGCGAATTCTCAGGTTAAACAAGCTCAAGGTGAAGCTGAGTCGATTCGGGTCAAGGGAAATGCTCAAGCTGAAGCTTATCGCGCGGGTGTTGTGGCTTTGGGAGGTTCCGGTTATACGGCTTTGCAGTTAATGCAAATTATAGGCGATCGCAACGTGCGAGTTGTGCCGGATGTTGCGGTAACAGGCAACGGTAGCGGTGGCGGTTTGGTTGATGGTTTGCTGGGAATGATGATGTGGAATCAAACGAGCAAAAATGGAGAAAATGGCGGGGAGTTGCCGATAGTTAACCTACAGAAATCGGAACCTGCGGCAAAGTTATCAGTAGCCCAGGTGAATTCTGTTAAGCCGTCGGCATCTCGCGCTAATTCCCCTGTTGCGAATGCTGAGGCTGATATTAATTCGCGCTTTGATGAATTGCCGTTTGACCCTGGCTCTTTTAGTTAGGCTGTGCAGTTTGTAGTGAGGACTTCAGTCCTCTCTTATCGAAAGGGGGTATAACCAGTTTGTAGTTGGGCGGGCTACCTAGCCAAAAGTTCAGGTAATCTCCTCAACCAAGGTCAGCTAATGCTGACCATTTTTTATAGTTAAAAACTAAACTTTTAACCAGCTATTTTGGCGAAGACTTTTTCTAAACTTCAAACTTAATTGACAGGTCGATTTTAAAATGCTACTCTCGGCATATTGCTATTTCCTCCTTAGTGTGCAGGTTTACTTTCACTTTAGCCTCAAGGCTTTGCTAGGTAATGCTTTGAGATTATTTACATCCGCTTGCGGGCAACTTGCTCAACTCGGGGCGATTGCCTTGAAATCCTAGCCAGCTATGGTGTAGGACACCAGAAAACTAATAATTTGGCACACTAAGTACGGAAGAGTCCGGCATATTTGGAGTCTACTTCCTTAGCAATTAGAGTAAGTTATGCAACTTTCAACGATGGATTTAGATACATTTTCTCAGGCGAGTATCCTGGGATTCGCGGCCTTAGCAGGCTATATTCTGACACTGCTTCCCACAAATTTGAGAATTGTTTTCCCTCTCACAAAAAAAACTGGCTTTCCCCAATGGCTGCTGAAATATCGCCGTTTCATTGGTCTGATCTCTTTCTTTTTAGCTGTAGCTCACGGATTCATATTTTTCAAACAAAGAAACTTTGATATCTTTGATATCAAAACTTATTTTGTTTACTTCCAGGGAGTAGCAACATTCATTATTTTTACTCTTTTGGCTATCACGTCTAACGATTGGAGCGTGAAAAGACTTAAGAAAAATTGGAAAAAATTGCAGAGTCTCACTTACCTTGCTATGTTTTTAGTAACCTGGCATATCTGGGATAAAATGGCCGGTCACTGGACATATTTAACGCCTGTTGGAATTGCAGCTATAACCGCCACAATAGTTTTATTTCTCGGTCGGGTATTGATTGAGCGCCAATCTAAACAACAAAAACATCAGCCAACAGAAGGCAAAGTAACAGTGCTAACAAGAGTATGGGATAGCATTTCTCAAAGGTAGAATGCAGCAGAAAAATCTTCTATCAATTTCTGGGCTTGAAATCTGGAAATTTATTTTACATAAAGTGAGTGGTGGAGGCCATATTTATGATATCAAAAGCAGTTAAATGGAAAGTTTCAGCAGCGTGGACACTAACAGCGGTTGTAACTGCGGCGGGCATCGGCTGGTCTAGGTCGCTTCCGGAATTGAAAACAACTGTATCGCAGTTTAAATCCGGGCTGTTCACTCAATATTCTCGCAGTTTTAAAGATAATTCGGGGTGGATTTATGCGATCGCACTCAGTCAAGACGGCAAAACTTTAGCCAGCGGGAGTTATGGCGGCATTATCAAAATCTGGAACTTGCAAACCGGCAAATTACTTTACACCATAAAAGCACATACCGATGCAATTGAATCCCTCGCCATTAGTCCTGACGGCAATCTTCTGGCTAGCGGGAGTTGGGATAACCGGATTAAATTGTGGAACCTCAAAACTGGCATACTCATCAATACGTTGAAAGGTCATGCGGATGATGTCAAGGCAATAAGTATCAGTCCTGATGGAAAGTTACTCGCTTCTGGAAGTACCGACAAAACTGTAAAAGTGTGGAATTTTTCCGATGGGAAACTACTCCGCACACTTCCAGATACAGACTGGATTAAATCTGTCGGTTTTAGTCCGGACAGTAAAATTTTAGCAACCGGCAGCGAGAATGGAACTATCAAGATTTGGTGGCTTGATGATGGCGGCAATTACACGCTGACGGGGCATTCCGGGTCGGTGGAATCAGTTGCTTTTAGTCCTGACGGCAAAACTTTAGCGAGTGGCAGTGCGGATAAAACTGTTAAGCTGTGGCAGTTTACAAATGGAAAAGTTCTGCATACATTAACAGGGCATTCCGGCCCGGTGCAGTCAGTTGCTTTTAGCGCGGATGGACAGGCTTTAGCTAGTGGCAGCTACGACAAAACTATCAAGCTGTGGAAGTTGAAAACAGGCGAACTGATGACAAATTTTGCAGCTCATTCTAAGCCTGTTTGGTCTGTCGCTTTTAGTTCTCAAAATCCTGTCTTAGCCAGCGGTAGCGCAGATGAAACTATTAAGCTTTGGCCTGTACCTGTCCCGCTTGCGACTCAGGTTAACTCTCCAGCGCCAGAGGTAGAGGCAACACCTTCTGAAATTATCTCGCCCCGTGAAATTGCACAGTTGAACCGGAAAGTTTACGACCAAATTGACAATAGTTGGCGCTCGACTCCCACCTTCAACACTTCATTAGTTTATCGGGTTGCGGTGGATGAAGAAGGGGCAATTATAGATTATCAGCCACTTAACCACGAAGCGGTTGATTTTCTCCCAGAAACTTCTCTTCCTTCCTCTCGTAAAGCTGCTCGTAAACCAAAGCTTTTTAGTCAATTTCAGGTAGTGTTCAAACCCTCTGGGGTGCTTGAAGTTAACCCGTGGCAAGGGTGGAATTAATCTTACTAATTATCTCGCTAATTAAGTTTAATTAGGACTTGATGAATTTATGAATAACTCGGTGTTATTGTCTTCGGGTTCTTGCTTATTCCTCCTTTACTCTCACTCATAACTCTTGATGCAATTGATCGCGGTTGAAAACTTTGTACCGATCGCAGTACAATCGATCGATATTGCATCCGAGGAATCTCCCCATGTCAGAACTGTTTTCCACTGAGATTAGCGATCGCATCTGCACTCACATGAACGAAGACCACGCGAGTGCTGTCGTGCTATACGCTCAAGCATTTGGCGACCAACCGCAGGCAACAGAAGCTCAAATGCTCGCTATTGATGCCAATGGCATGGATTTAACCGCTAAAGTCAACGACGAAACAGTGGCTGTTAGAGTAAATTTCGATCGCACTTTAAAAGACGCCGAAGATGCTCACCACACTCTCATTGATATGGTGAAACAAGCTCGAAAAGTTGCTAAGTAGTCAATTGCCTACTATTCTGTTATAATTTTAACGTTTGCAGTACGGACTTTAGTCTGGTTAAATAGTTGTTAAGGACTCAAGTCCTTAGTGAAAACCTTTAGTTAGGTTAAGTTTTTTTTAAAGACTAAAGTCCGTACTGCCAAAAAAATATTTAATAAAGTTTAATTTTACTCTAAAATATCCACTAAAATGACAGAAAATTACCCAAGCCCCAAAGAATTAGATGTCGTCAAGGGCAGTAAAAATAACCATTTCGAGGCACTGGTAAAGCGACTAGATTTGATGATTCGCGCCCGCTATTCGCTGCTGTACATTGTCGGCGCGGAGGAGGAACCAGTCGAAGCCGTAATTGCCCAAGTAGCGCTGCAAGTAACTCCCGCGCGCCGGGTGTTGTTCTGGGATCTTGTGCGGGGCTGGGAGGATAACGGTTCTGGGAAAGGCTCGGTAATGGCGGCACTCGATCGCGTTAGCAAAACTGCTGTTGAAGAATATACAATATTTGTACTGCGGGATTTGCACCCAATTTTGAAATATCCATACAGCGAAAAAAGCGCGGCAGTAGTGCGAGAATTGCGAAATTTAACGCGAGAATTGAAGCGCAGCAAAAAAACTATAGTTCTTACTTCTCACACGCTGGAATTGCCGGAGGAATTGAAAGAAGAAGTCACAGTAATTGATTTTCCTTTGCCCAACGTGCAAGAAATAGACAGTTTAATTTCCCACGTTGTGGAAAAGCCGCAACAGTTGCAAGTTAGCGGTTTAGCAAGGGAACAGTTGGTTAAAGCTTGTCAGGGTTTGAGTCGCGCTAGAATCGGGCGGGTTTTGGCTAAAGCTTTGGCCGCCAAACAGCAAATTAACGAGTCAGATATTGACGGAGTTTTGGAGGAAAAACAGCAAGCAATTCGCCAAACGGGCATTTTGGAGTTTTTTAACTCCAGAGAATCCCTAAAAAGTGTGGGGGGCTTGGAGAATTTGAAACAGTGGGTAAAGATGCGACAAGATGCTTTTACTGACGAAGCGCGTCGCTACGGTATACCGAATCCAAAAGGAGTTTTGTTAGTAGGAATTCAAGGCACAGGCAAATCTTTATCTGCGAAAACAATAGCCTCAGAATGGCGTTTGCCACTGTTGCGATTGGATACTGGGAGATTGTTTGGCGGCGTGGTCGGGGAAAGCGAAAGTCGCGTCAGGCAAATGATACAATTAGCAGAGGCGATCGCACCTTGCGTTTTGTGGATCGATGAAATAGATAAAGCCTTCGGCAACATTATCAGCGGCAGCGACGGCGATTCGGGAACTTCGCGCCGGGTATTCGGCAGTTTGATTACTTGGATGCAGGAAAAAACCAGTCCGGTGTTTATTGTCGCCACTGCAAATAACGTCAGGATTTTGCCGGCAGAGTTGCTCAGAAAAGGCAGGTTTGATGAAATTTTCTTTTTAAATTTGCCCTCAGAATCGGAACGGCAAGATATTTTTAAAGTGCATTTGCAGCGTTTGCGGCCAACTAGATTGCGCGAGTTTGATTTGGGGGTTTTGGCGAAACGCGCTGAGAATTTTAGCGGTGCAGAAATTGAGCAAGTGGTAATAGATGGGTTGTATCGGGCCTTTGGCACGTTTGTCAACGGGCAGCGCCGGGATTTGATGACCGAGGATATTTTGAGGTCGATCGAGGATACAGTACCTTTAGCTGCGATCGCGCGATCGCAAATTGAAGATTTGAAGCGCTGGGCGGCGGAAGCGGGCGCGAGAACAGCTTCTAACGATACTCACTTAATTGATGAATTGAAACGCTACAGCCAGCGGCGAAGGGATGCGATCGACAATTAACTTAATTTCTAGGGTGCGTCAGTTAATGTCTAATTAATTCTCGAAACAATTACACCTGACGCATCTTCCTAATCGCATGGTGCGTCACTTCATGGCTGATTAATTAGCCCAAATATCTCCCGTTATGACGCACCATACTACTACGAACCTAATTTAAAAACATCAGCAAGAATAGCATTTTTCTCAACCATTCTCCCCGCATCCGGCGAATCGTAAACCACTAACAGCGAATTCTGCCCGCCCAAATAGGGAAACAGGCTCAACCCTTCAGCATTGTCCGTACCCACTTTAAAAGGCAAGTCAAACAATACCTCCAAATCTCCCCCATCTTGCCCAGTAATACTGTCGCCCGATCGCCCTAAAATCCCCTTTAACCGAAAAACCCTCGTCGCCCCAGATAGAGTCATCGTCGGCCCGGCTAAAACAATCAAATCTTCCCCGTTCCAGCACAATTCTCGCACGCCCAAACCGTTCAAATCAACAAAATGTTTGTTGTACAATTTCCCTCCTTCCCCAATTTCCTTAAGCCTTAAAACTCCCGCTTGGGCCTCTTCAACTTCTATCTCTAAAATTATCGCCCAACCCCGCAGCACCGGCCCCCGCAAACCGAGCAAAATGCGATTTCCGCGCACCGCCAACCCTTCAATATCAAAGCCATTTTCTTTACTCGGAATCGGCACAGATAAATACAAGCCGATGTGGCTGTCATCTTTGAGCGCATCTGTCAGCAAATTGCCTGTTTCTGTCCGCTGAAGACATCCCGCTTTCAGTTGGGTTTCGGGATTGTTTGAAGGGGAAATTGACTCGCACAAAATCCCGTCTTTCATAGGAATGCGCGCCAGCAAATAGCGGTTGACCTCAGTCTCGATTTGTGCTAATCTTTCAATGTCTTTGTCTGCGTCTTTGCCTTTAGTTTTTTTGCGTTTTGTGCTGTGAGAACCCATCAGCCACAGATAATCGCCGCTGAAATCCATTCCTTCGATATCGATTTCGGATTTTCCAGGTAGATCGATAAAATCCGCGATCGCAAATTTTTGATGTTCTCCAAAAATATGAGGCGCTACAGGTGACAAACGCTCGATCGAAGTCGTTTCATCGGAACCCACCCACAAATTGCCATCGGGAGTTAAAGCAACAGCGGATAAGTCTGTAATAATATCAGCCGCTTCGCTGTTTAATTGCAGCATCAGCCGGCCGAGCAAAAAGGATTCTGGCATAATTATTAGAATCAAAAGTATTGTTATGGTCAGTCATTATAGCTAAAGCTGCTTGAAACTGATATCTTGCTACAGGTGTAATAGTCCGCCGGGAATTAATTTTCCGTCTCAAAGCTTGCATTCAGTTAAAACTGAGATGTTGCACCATTCTCAATAAAGCTTTTATGGGCGGGCTAGAAGCCCAACCCCTACTCCCCACAAGAAAATTTAATTTTTGTGGAACAGGCATCTTGCCTGTTCGCGTACCCACCCCACAAGAAAGAAAATTCATCTGTTGTGGAACAGGCATCTTGCCTGTTCATGACAGAGGTGCAAAAAGAAAATTCATCTGTCGTGGAACAGGCATCTTGCCTGTTCATGAAAGAAGTGCAACATTTTAGTTAAAACCGACTCAAAACTAAAACATAAAATTAAAAAAATATCCTCCTCATGCCTGATAGCGAGGGATTCCGCTTTCAGATAGGGATTTTTCACCCCAGGCGGCCCCAACCGCAGTCACCGGTGATTATTCCGCAAACCGAACCTCCACAGACGGATAACACCCTAATGGAAGCATTAACATCGCCGTTACGTTTCGTTACGATAAGGAGACAGAGAGAAAAACCTCTCATTCGTAAAATCAGAGGTAGCCATTATGAACGGTACATTTCGCGTCGGCAACCTGTTTGGGATTCCCTTCTTTGTCAACGCATCTTGGTTTTTAGTTCTGGGTTTAGTAACCTGGCAGTACGGCGGTGCACTAGCTGCCCTGTTCCCCACGTTGGGCCCCGTAGCGCCCTGGATGCTGGGATTATTCACAGCGTTACTGTTATTTGCTTCCGTCTTAGCCCACGAATTAGGACACAGTTGGGTAGCCATTAAACAGGGAATTGGCGTGAAATCGATTTCGCTATTTCTGTTTGGCGGACTGGCTAATTTAGAAAGAGAATCTAAAACCCCCGCAGAAGCATTTTGGGTAGCCATTGCAGGCCCGTTGGTCAGCTTATTGTTATCCGGTTTGTTAACAGCGATCGGCATCGGTGCTGGTCTCACAGGCCCCGCAGCGGCCATCGTCGGACTTTTAGCTTCCATCAACTTAGTTTTAGCCTTATTTAACTTAATTCCCGGTTTGCCCCTCGACGGCGGCAACATCCTCAAAGCAATTGTCTGGAAAATTACTGGCAACCCTTACAAAGGTGTAATTTTTGCTAGCCGCGTCGGTCAAATAATTGGTTGGATTGCCATTGCTACAGGCGTATTCGGCAACATTTGGAATCTAGTAATCGGTTGGTTCTTACTACAAAATGCCGGTCAATCTGCCCAATATGCCACAGTCCAAAATCAACTGGCAGGCCTGACAGCCGCAGATGCTGTTACCCCCGAAAGTCCGATCGTCTCCCAAGACTTGTCCCTCAGAGAATTTGCCAACAACTACGTGATCGGTAGCACTCAAACCTGGCGCAGGTTCCTGGCAACAGATGATGCCGGACAATTGGTAGGGGCGATCGACCTAGACGACCTCAAAACCATTCCTACCGGAACTTGGCCCCAAGTTTTCGTCAAAGAACTCCTGAAGCCGATCGAATTTTCCACCACCGTCAAACCGGAATTATCCCTCCTCGAAGTCGTCACCCTCCTAGAACAACTCAAAGTACAAGAACTCCCCGTCATTCGCGAAAACGGCGTTCTCGTAGGACTTGTAGAAAAAGCTGAAATTGCCCGCCTGTTACAAAGACGAGCCGAAGCGAACCCTGCTTGATATCCTCCGATACTTGACAAATAAGAGTTAACCCCCTCGATTTCCCCTTACCAAAAGGGCGATCGGGGGGGTTAACTCTAGCTTGAAAAAAGTCAAGTCAAACACTCAATTATTAGCAGCAAATCAAGCATGATAATTATCGGAGTGTATTGAGCATCTGAGCGAGGATTTTATGCCCTATCATGACTATTGTGGCAGTCGCTCAAATAACTGTTCTGGGAGCATCAATGCAGAACAGCTACTTTATAGATAAGGTGAGCTTAGCCACACCCGAAAACTCAGCAATCTACAGCTCAATTTCAGCAATCAAATCTAGTATTTTTTGATAATCAAAATTATATAGATGATTCCTCAGAACTTCCGCAAAAACATCATTATCGCTGCCGATTTCCTCAATAGTTGTGGCAATCAAGTCGAAGTCAGCCTCACGGACTGCCTGTTTTAGATTGATCGTCCATTCTGGGGAAACTTTCGGCTTGGAGTTCAGCGTAAATATTGCAGCACTATCAGATAGTTTTTCTTGTGCCATACTTGAACTCTTCGATAAATCATTAACTTCAACATATTTATTGATGACTTCACCAGCACCCGCTGCGATAACAACTGGAATGTCAAACTTGAAGACTGTACCGTGTCCCACTTCGCTCTCGACGGTAATGTCGCCGCCCATTAATCTTATGAACTCGCGGCTGATGTTTAATCCTAAACCCGTACCTGTTTGAACTTTCTTTTCGGATGAAGTTTGCACCAATAATTCAAATATGCTTTCTAATTGTTCCGGGGGAATTCCCACTCCTGTATCGGAGATTTCAAAGCAAATAAAAACTGTTTTTTGAGGTTCTCCAATATTTAAAACAGCGTTTGTTGTAGGCTTAATTATTCCTGATTGCTTTTGCCCTACTGTGACTGAAATTGAACCAGTTTCGGTAAATTTAACCGCATTATCTAATAAATTAATCAGCACTTGTCGCAACTTAATATCATCACATTCCACGTATTGGGAAACATCGGGAGAGCAGTCAATAATTAATTGCAATCCTTTATTTTTTGCCGGAATTTGGAACATATTTTGCACGTCCCCCAGCAAGCGGTACAAGTCAAAAAGTTTGGCGTTGAGTGTCATGCGCCCAGCTTCAATTTTAGCTAAGTCTAAGATTTGATTGATCACCTGAAGCAGGTGCTCTCCGCTGCGGCGAATAATTGTGATATTTTCTTTTTCCGGCAAAGTTAAATTAGCGCTGGGTTCCATTAATTGAGCGAAGCCGAGAATGGCGTTGAGGGGGGTTCGCAATTCGTGGCTCATGTTGGCGAGAAAGATGCTTTTAGTTTTGTTGGCAACTTCTGCGGCTTCTTTGGCTTGTTTGAGTTCTTGTTCTGCTTGTTTGCGATCGCTCGTATCAATGATTATGCCGTGCCAGACAATATCTCCATTTTCGCGCAATTCTGGTCGAGAATAACCTTGCAGCCATTTGAGTTTTCCCGATGCTGTCACAATCCGCCACTCGTGGGAAAATAGTTCTAGATCAGTGGCACTTTTGACAATTGCCTCGAAGTGACTGGATCGATCGTCCGGGTGCATTTGTTCGTAGAGTAAAGCAGAGTTGTTCTGGATTTCCTCCGGCTCTAATTCTTGAATTTCTCGGCATCGAGGACTGATATATTCCATCTTGACTGAGCCGTCGGAATGCTGCACGAATATGTAAAGTTCTCCGGGAACAGTGCTCGCTAATTTGTGAAACAGAGCTTCGCTTTTTTCCAAGGCTAATTGTGCTTGTTTGCGCTCGCCAATATCAATCCCAAATCCAAACAAGAAATCCAGGCGGCCACCTTCGTCGAGAACCGGTGTGCCGTGCCACTCGACTAACAAAGTCCGATCGTCAGAAGTGAGAATGCGATGTTCGTTAACCGTTTGCTCCCGCGCTGTTACGCCCGTAAAAATTGAATGTAATCCGGCTCGATCGCTTGGGGGTACAAATGTCGCTAAGTAATCCTTGCCTACAACTTCTGTGGCAGTATAGCCCACCGCTTCCAGGATACTGTTATTCGCCAGCAGGATTTTACCCTCAGAGTCGATCGCCACAAAAAAAATCGGAGAATTTTCGATAATCTTTAAGTTAAAGTCGCGCTCTTGACGGATAATTTTTTCAGCTTGCTTGCGTTCCTCAATTTCGAGCTGCAAGCGGGCATTGATCGAGGCTAGCTCGATCGTGCGATCGACTACTTCAATTTCCAGAGTACGGTTGTAGTCAGCCAATATTTGCTCTGCCTGTTTGCGAGCCGTAATATCTTTAAAAACAGTAAGAACATAAAGGATATTCCCCGCACCGTCAAACACCGGCAGTGCTCGCACTTCCAAACGAATATTTTTCCCGTCTCGGCGAATATCCATATCTTCCGCAATCACCTCGAAGCCACTCAACGCCCGTGCAAACGGCATTTGATCGGCCGGGTAAAGTTGATCGGTTCCTGTTATATAAGTTTGATAAGCTTCTGCTAGCTCTGTTGCAGTAGCATCGGGCATTTCTCCCCTACCCAATATCTGCTCACCCGCCGAATTCATGAAAATAACTGCGCCGCCCGGAGTCATCGCCGAGACTCCAACAGGCAAATTTTCTACCAGTTGGGCAAATTTTTCTTCACTTTCTGCCAAAGCTTGAAAAGACTGTTTCAGTTGAGCTGCCATCTCGTTAAAAGACTGGGCTAATTCGCCGACTTCCTCAAGCCTACTGACAGCCACAGCGCGATCGAAGTCTCTGGCGGCAATATCTTTAGCTGCTTCGTTGAGCCGCAGCAGCGGCAGCGTTACCCACCTCGCTGTCAGCACTCCAGCAATTGTCGATAGCAGTAGCGCCACCAAACAAAGTAAAATTGTAGTGCGCGTATTTTTGTTAATTTGCCCCATGAAATCGGATTCGGGAACTGCGATCGCAATCACCCAGTTCAAACCGTAAACATCAGAAAAAGGCAGCACTTCCACAAAATATTCCTGCCCGTCTCGGCTAAATTTCAGTTGCTGCCGCTGCTTAATGTCGCCAAAGCCCCCGAAGTGTTCGTACAAATATTTAGCTGCGGTGCGAATGACAGGAGTTTGGCTGTCTAAAACATTCACCCGCTGCAGTTGCTGCTTTCCCGGCATCTTTCTAAAGGGTGATTCTTGACTCGAACTGGCAACCAGCAAGCCCGATCGTTCGATCGCGAAAATTTGTCCCGTTTTGCTAAGCTTGATGCGATGGAGATATTGCTGAAGTTCCAAGAGCGAAAAGTTTACTGCACTAACTCCCAGCAATTTACCATTTCGATCGCGAATAGGTTGGCTGGCAGCAATAAAAACAGTCCCAGGAGTAAAACCCGGATAAATGCTCGTCCAAATCGGTTTATTAGCTGCGACAGCTTCCTTGTACCAGGGGCGGAGACGGGCATGGTAGGTTCCGGGTTCTGCCTTTAATTTAGCGGTGCGAGTTCCTAGGCCGTCTGTAGCGTAGTATATGTTCTGAAAGTTGGTAGACTTGTTCGCCGCGACAATTTGCAAGCTGTTATCCGTGGGGTTGCGCCAAATGCCGAGATATTCTCCTGATTTTTCAGCACCGAAGGATATCCATTGAATGCTTTTAAACGAGCGCATTTGCTGCCAAAGGAACTTCTCTCCCCGAGGCTGCGGCTTTTCTAACTGTAAGTTTAATTCACCGCGCTCGATCGCTTCAGCGTTAAGTTTATTTACCCACTGGGTAGGTTCGAGAAAAGAAATCAGCTTTTCTTCAACTCTCTTTCCCGTCTCCGCGATCAATTTATCGGCGAGTTCTTCGACTGCTTTGTCTCCGTTGCGAAATGACAGATACCCGACAATCCCGACTACGGCGACAATTTGCAGCACAAAAGAGGCCACTAGAAGGCGACGCAGGGAGATTTTTGTTTGGTGTTGAGAAGTTTTACTCGCGAATCGGGGCAACGGCATAGGCTGATGACTAATTGCTCCCTAACACTTTAACTGTTCTAGCCTGTAATTTCACTCACGGGCGATCGAGGTGTTTCCTTGCCCTCAAAACCCCTCGCATACAGACACAAATCAGGAGCAAGCACGAGACTTATACAATTTTAGATTTTAGATTTTAGATTTTAGATTAAATAATTCCGAATGAATGATGAAGCTCTTGCTTTCGAGCTTCGCTACAGTTGCACTCTTGTTTTCAACGGGTATGACGCACTGTTAGCTGAGAATACCTCCGCCATTTTCTTGCTTTCGTGAGTTTCCTAGCTCAACCAAACCTGCTTCTTGCCTGGAACCTCGACCATCGAAACTCAACATTCATCCGTTAAATCCGCTATACAATCCCTTGGTGAACATCCATGCCTTACATCCGTTACATCCGGTACACAATCCGTTGCCGAACTTCTCTTTAACAGCTACGCGGAAAATCCCCCGCTTGTCCAAACGGATAGAGCGAGGGGCGAGAATAGGTATTCTCGGAAAATATAAAGTAGTGGCAGTGGCTGTTGTCGAGCCATTGCCATCTATAGAAGCCATACTGTTTGAGGCTCACAGAAAGATTTCAGAGCCAATTGTCTGCTTGGAGTCAATGCTTGAAGTCAAACCAACCTGTTCAAGCAAGAAGTCAAAGCAAGTCGTAAAGGCCTAGGCTACTTCTTCTTCTCGATCAATTTGGCGCAGGTGAATGTGCTTGCGTCCCAGAGAGATTTCAAATTCATCTCCTGGCTGGAGTTCCATCTGTTTCGTGTAGGCAGCTCCAATCAGTAAGTTGCCGTTAGATTGAACGCTAATCCGATAGCTGGCAGAGCGTCCGCCACGTCCATTGCCGTTTTGCTTCCCGTCTAGCTGAATGCCTTCTGCATCAATCAGCGCATTCAGGAATTTCATCATGTTGACCCGTTCTACGCCGTTCTTGGTAACGGTGTAGTAGCCACAGGCTCTAGCTTTTTCTTCCTTGGTAAGGTTCTCTAGGTCTTTGACCTTTTTGATCAGATCTTCGCCTTCAAGGGGTTCGATATTTTTCTTTTTAGCCATTTACTGAGTCCTGAAATATTCAACTGGTGTACGGATTTTTTCTCGGTTGGTTTTTGGTTTGACCAAGAAACTTTAGCTTTATAGCTGGTCGTAAAACTATATTACACCGATCGGCTCAATTGTTAACCACTATTATCTAAATATTTTTAACAACCTGCAGTATTTCTTGAGGAGTAGCTGCAACCGATGCGAGCAATCTCTAAACTCGGTAGCATAAGCTATCAGCTATCAGCTAGCTGAATATTTGCCCCGCTCTTAAAATCCCATGAAGTTAACCACACGCGGACACTACAGTGTCAAAGCATTACTGGATCTAAGTTTGCAACCTCGCTATGGCCCGACATCGGTGAAATCGATAGCGAAGCGACAGGAGTTACCTGCTCCGTATCTAGAAAAATTGCTGATTGAAATGCGACGAGCCGGTTTAGTCCAATCTGTTCGGGGTTCCCAAGGAGGATATCAATTGGCCCGCCAGCCCGCTCAAATCTCTTTAGGACAAATCTTAGAGGCTGTAGGTGAAACTATTGAACCTTTACCTCGACATTTTCCCGACGCGACGCAAGCAGAGGACTGGGTAACATTCAGTTTGTGGAACCGATTGCACAAAAAACTTGCCGAAGCGCTGTACAGTATTTCCCTCGAAGACTTATACTATGATGTCCGCAGTTGGCAAGCGGCTCTTGGGGAAGAAACTAGCTTTATCATTTAAATGGTAAGTTCATTCATTCGATCGCCAGCAAGCACACATGGACGCAACACTTGTTACTTACTTTGGTGGCTGTCACTGCGGAGCTGTCCGCTTCCGTGTCGCCGTTGACAAACACGAAGCATCAGATTGCAACTGCTCTATCTGCAAAAAGAAGGGATTTTTGCACCTCATTGTGCCGCCGGAACGTTTTACCTTGCTCAGTGGCCAAGATGTTTTGACCACCTATACATTTAATACAGGAACTGCTCAACATACTTTCTGCGGAATTTGCGGCATTCACTCGTTCTATCGCCCCCGATCGCATCCCGATCATTTCGATGTCAACGTCCGCTGTCTTGACGACGATGCCATCAAACACTTTCAGATACTACCCTTTGACGGTGTTAATTGGGAGGAGAACGTACACTTGCTCCGCGACGAAAGTAATCTCAGCAGTTAAAATTGCTGCTAAAAAATTAAAGTCCCCAAAGGTAGCAGCAGTTAAAACCTGCGCTACCATTGCGATCGCTCCTGGTCGGACGGACTATCAAGTTTGACAAAATATATAATGATGCCGGATGAATTTCCTGTTTTGATTTTAGCTGCGGTGTTGGATTATTCGATCGGCGATCCTTGGGGTTGGCCACATCCGGTGCAGGCGATGGGTTGGGCGATCGACCGCTATACTCGACTTGTCTTTAATATATGGAATAATCCCGCAGGCAAAATGCCTGAAGCAGAGAATCGTCCCGCTGGCGAGCGGCACAAACTGCTGCTACGATGTGCTGGTACAATACTAGCGATCGGGCTGATTGTAGGCAGTTATACTGTCAGTTGGTCGATCGCCCAAGCTGCTAGTTGGGTACATCCTCTTTTAGGTATTGCCATACAGACCATTTTGCTGGCAAGCTGTTTTGCCGGTCGCAGTTTGAGGGCGGCTGCAGAGGATGTGCTAGCACCTTTAAATGTTGGAGATTTAGTCAAGGCGCGAGAAAGGTTGAGCCTTTACGTCGGCCGGGATACCGAAAACTTATCCGAGCCAGAAATTCTGCGAGCATTGTTAGAAACTGTAACAGAGAATGCAGTCGATGGCGTGACAGCACCGCTATTTTATGCCTTACTTGGGTTCGCTCTGCCGCATCTATTATTAAGTGTTACCGGTTCGCCGATCGATCCTAACTCGATGTGGGCGACTGCTATAGTCCCCTTGGCGATCGCTTACAAAGCAGCCAGCACATTAGATTCTACGATCGGCTACAAAGAAGCCCCATACACAGATTTAGGATGGTTTAGCGCCAAACTAGAAGACGTGCTGACGTGGATTCCTTGTCGGCTAACAGTGATTACTTTAGCCGTTATATCGGGCAAACCGATTTACATTTGGCAAATTTGTCAGAGAGATGCTGTTAAAGATGCCAGCCCCAATTCCGGTTGGAGCGAGTGCGTTTACGCCGCCATCTTGGGAGTACAACTAGGAGGTACTAATTCCTATCGCGGAGTTCTCAAACACAAACCGCTGTTAGGCGAGCCGGATCACCCTATCACAGCGCCGCTAATTTGCCAAGCATTGCAATTAACTCGGTATTGCTTTCTGATTTGGTTGGGACTATCATTGCTTTTTTATACCTTCTTATGTTTGAGCCGCTAACTGATGACCTCACCCGAACAGTCCAGGAGACATAAATAACGTATTTCTGTCATTGTTCGCCCGCTTGCAAGCAATCGCAGCATCTGCTTTTCATCCATTCGGGCTAAGTCCAGCAGAAGACAGAGATCAGCCACCGACAAAAGCAAAAAAAAGTTTTGACCTTTGTTCAAACCCCCAGATTCCTCTGTCAAGTCAATCTCAAATCTCAAATCTCAAATCTCCAATTGTTCGATATGCCAACAGCCAACAATTAGCTCGCAGCAACCCATGACTAAAATTATCGAAATTTTATCCCCTGATGAAGTGAGGCGCACTCTCACCCGCGTCGCTTCCCAGATTGTCGAAAAATCAGGGAATCCCTCGGAGTTAGTGCTGTTGGGCATTCATAGTAGAGGAGTGCCTTTAGCTCAAATTTTGGCAGATCAAATTGAAGTCCTCGAACAAGTCAAAGTACCCGTGGGCGCTTTGGATATTACCTTTTACCGAGATGACTTGGATCGAGTTGCGATGCGGACACCGGCTAAAACCGAAATTCCTTTCGATTTAACGGGCAAAACTGTAGTGTTGGTAGATGACGTTATATATAAAGGCAGAACGAGTCGAGCGGCTTTGAATGCGGTTAACGATTACGGGCGACCGGAGAAAATTTGGTTAGCGGTATTAGTCGATCGTGGCCACCGAGAAGTACCGATTCAGCCGGATTTTACGGGTAAAAAGTTGCCGACTGCAAAGGAAGAACAAGTTAAGGTTTACGTTCAAGATCTGGACGGGCGCGACGGAGTGGAGTTAATTAAGGGTTGATAAGTAGAAGGAAGTAAGGAAGAAGGAAGAAGGAAGAAGGAAGAAGGAAGAAGGAAGAAGGAAGAAGGAAGAAGGAAGAAGACTTACACAGCAAGCTTGAGCGCGAGCCGTATTTTTCGTTTAATTAGGTGGATCTACTTAGGGTTTGCTGAATAATTGATCGCAGACCACTAGCAGGAGCGATCGATATATTCAAGGTGAGTTAAATATAAGTT
>NZ_JAUBRB010000035.1:0-70227 GCF_036701585.1 Microcoleus sp. POL10_C6
CTTGCACTTTACTCTCGATCGCACGCTCTCTTAACCCAGCCCACGTAATATGCGCTCGATATATTCAGCAAGCCCTATCTACATCTTGAAGCCTTCCCAATTTTTTGAGTATCAGTTGCTTCTCAATTTCAGTTGCTTCTCAATTGTCGTAATAACAGGCTTAATCATAGAAGCTTTTAAAAGCCCAGCCGATCGCCAATCTGTTATGATAATATCACCGACTTTCGGCCTACTGCTAACTTGGCTAGTTATACCCATAAGAATGCGATCGGGATATTCTGCATTATAAACGTCAGAACTAATCACAACTGCTGGACGTTTTTTATTGGTACTTTGCTCTGTAAAAGGAAACGGAACTAAAACCACATCACCAAAATTATAACTCGTCATACTCCCCGTCTTCTGGGTTATCCCAAATTTTAGCAAAAGCTGCTTCTGAGAGTTTAGTTGCAGTATAAACGAGCAGACGATCTTCACTTCGCGTTAAAAGGAAATCGATAAAATCTTCTAATAGCGTAATTTTATCGGGCGGTAAACTACGGATTTTTTCCATCAGCTTTGTTTCCGGGTTTTGGGCGACACTCATGTTATCTCTCACTTGTTAATTTTAACTTAGCCTACATTTTATACTCTCTCAATTTAATTGAATTTATTCCTTCGGTCATTCTTCTAAACCTAATTCCGCCAATTCATGTAACTCTGTCTCTTCTGCATAGACTTCCGCCTAGAGCATCGCCGATTCTTTCAACTGCTCGGTTTCTAAGGCTAATTCCCACCGTTGAATCGCTATTATAACCAATTCACTAGAATTTTTCAATCCATAGTTTTGACAGTGTTCTAAAAATTTTATCTGAGATTCATCTAGTTTAAATGTTTGCTCTTTCATAGTAAAAATACTAGGAAGCTTCAGGAAGTTAGTTGTGTCAAAAACTGTTTTTATCAACCCACTATTTATATGATAACATACATTCGTATATAGTGCAAAAAACTCGCAAGTATTAATAACACCATATTCACCCCAAAACTATGAAAAAAATCGTCATTGGCATCATGGGCCCCGGCGAAAGTGCCACATCAACAGACTTAGAAAACGCCTATCAACTCGGACAACTCATCGCCGAAGCAGGATGGATATTGCTAACTGGCGGCAGAAATGTCGGCGTCATGGATGCCGCCAACAAAGGAGCAAAATCAGCTAACGGTTTAACAGTCGGCATCCTTCCGGGGAATGACACTCGTGGCATTTCTGAAGCTGTAGATATTGCCATTGTCACCGATATGGGCAACGCCAGAAATAACATTAACATTCTTTCTTCAGACGTAATAATTGCCTGCGGTATGGGCACAGGCACAGCTTCGGAAATAGCACTCGCTCTGAAAGCTAACAAACAAGTTATATTGTTAAATCACAGTGGCGAAAGTCAACTTTTTTTTCAAGGTTTAGCACAATTTAACATCTTTGTGGTAAACAATGCTGTAGAGGCTATGAATCAAGCTCGCGAAATCCTAGTAAATTCAAGATGAAATCCAAGATGAGAGTAAGCAAATTCAATTTTTGTGCGATCGGCATTTTTCTGACTTTGGGGATTTTCGTCACTACCAAAGCAGACGGAAGAATTGCACAGTTCAGTTTCAGCAACAAACCCACTCAAAAATTAGCACAAACCCTCCCACCTCCTCCCCCTTTCGCACAGCCTGTTACCGAACAAGAAGCGCCACCTATTCGCAGCGAATCCGTGCCGGATCAAATAGCTTTAGCAACCCATTTGCAGACCATCAAAGCTAGAATGTACGGTGCTTACTGGTGTCCTCACTGTCATACGCAACAAGAACTTTTCGGCAAAGAAGCATTTACCGCGATTACTTACATTGAGTGCGATCCTAGAGGCAAAGATGCTCAACCAGATTTGTGCAAAGCTGCCAATATTAAAGCTTATCCCACTTGGGAAATTCGTGGGAAATATTACACGGGCCGGCAATCTTTGGAAAAACTGGCTATTTTATCCGGTTATAAAGGCAGCAGCAATTTTCTGCCACCAGTTCCCTCTCCTTAAAAGTATCTTAATTAGTTCGCACTCGCACTCGCCCACTAAGAAACCGGGTTTTTGAACCCAGATTAACGGTTTTCAGCAATTATTTTGGTTAAAAACCCGGTTTCTCGCCACCCGTGCGTCCATGACTATAAATGTAAGGTGCTGAGGGCGCACCTAAAATTATGATTTTTATGAATCCAACTTCTGAATAATATGAATTGACATCACAGCGAGCTGGTTATTTAATTGTAATTAGGCGGACAGATATATGCCATTTTTAGACTAGCAGTTATTCAGGAGACTGAAGCGATGCAGTTACAATTTAGCAATAAACAAATAATCTGGACCAGTTTGCTATGCTTTTCGGCAATTGCATTTCCCCTAACGAGCCAAGCTATAACAGTACAAAAAGTACCGAATCCCCGTCAAGTAAATAACACTTGGGTAACGGACAAGGCAAACATTCTCAGCGACAGCACCGAAACTCAGCTAAATCAAATGATTTCGGATTTAGAGGCGAAAAACGGCTCAGAAATCGCTGTTGTGACAGTGCCTGATACTAAGCCATCGGCGACCCCAAAAGCATTTGCTACAGAATTATTTAACTTTTGGGGAATTGGGAAGAAAGGTACAAATAACGGAGTTTTATTGTTGATTTCGTCGGGAGAACGCCGCGTTCAAATTGAAACAGGTTCTGGCATTAAAAACATTTTACCCGATGCACAGGTAGTGGGCATTATTACAACCGAAATTACGCCCAGATTTAAACAGCAAGACTTTGACGGGGGCACATTAGCCGGGACAAAGGCGTTAGTAAATGTTTTACAAACTCCGACGGTAAATGCTAAATCTCAAACCACACTCCCTTTGGCTCCAATCGTACCATCTCAAGGGGTGAAACCGTCACAAATACCTAGCCAATCTCCTGTGATTAGCAATAGTACATCTACAGGTGAAGATTCATCGAATTTAATCTATGGCTTACTAGGGTTGTTATTCATAGCATTCATAGCATTTATACCTTGCTTCATTATCTTCAGGATATTTCGCAGCTTATTTTCTCGGATATCTCGTTACCGCCACCGCCGTTATCCGCGCAATTACAGCAGTAACAATCGCAACCACGGCAGTAACAGTCCCAATTACAGCAGTAACAATCGCAATTACAGTATTAACAGTCACAACTATTACGGTGGGGCTGGCGACTCCAGCAGTAACAGCATCGATTACTGTACCAGTAGCGACTACAGCACTCACAGTAGCAGCGATGATTGCGGTGGCTACTACAGCACTAATAGCAGCGACTACAGCATTAGCAGTAGCGACTGCGGGGGTAGCTTTGGCGGTGGCGACTCCAGCGGTGGCGGTGCCGGTGGCGACTACAGCAGCAGCAGTAGCGATGATTGCGGTGGCGGCGACTACAGCAGTAGCAGTAGCGACTACAGCAGTAGCAGTAGCGACTACAGCAGTAGCAGTAGTAGCAGCGATTCTAGTAGTGGGGGTGGCGGTGGGGATTGGTAATTCGGGAATGGAGGCAAAAACCTAGTTTTTTTAACAGGAATTAGTCCCCCTCTGCGGGGACTTTGTTTGTTTAATTGCGGTTTCAACCGCCCAACTCGCGATGGAGTAGTTAACTAAAATACTCCTCAACAATTTTCAAAATCCGCGAAGCCGCCAAACCGTCACCAAAGGGATTAATTGCCATTGCCATTGCGTTGTATGCTTCGGAATTGCTGAGCAATTCTGCCGCTGCTGAGAAAATTGTATCAGAATTCGTACCTACAAGTTTAGCGGTTCCTGCGGAAATAGCTTCTGGTCTTTCTGTGGTTTCTCGTAATACTAAAACTGGCTTGCCCAAACTAGGGGCTTCTTCTTGCAAGCCACCCGAATCTGTTAAAATTAAATGACATCTTTGAATGGCTCCTACTAATTCTGCGTAATCTAAAGGTTCAGTTAAAAAGACTCTCGGATTGTCGCCCAAAAGAGCTTGCAAAGGTTCTCGAACAGTGGGATTTCGGTGCAGTGGTAGCAGCAAGGCTGTGTCGGGAAATTTATCTAAGATTTGGAGAAATGCGTGAGCAATTCCTTGTAAGGGTTCTCCCCAATTTTCGCGGCGGTGAACTGTTGCTAAGATAGTGCGATATTTGCTCCACTCTAAGTTAGGAATGTTGCATTCTGGTTCGCGTTTGGCGACAGAAAGCAAGGCATCGATTACTGTGTTGCCTGTACGGTGAATTTCTCCCAAAACGCCCGATCGCCCTAAATTCTCTTGGGCCAGCTCTGTCGGGGCAAAATGCAGCCTTGTGAGCTGAGATATCAACCGTCGGTTAGCCTCTTCGGGGTAAGGATTGAACACGTCGTCTGTCCGCAATCCGGCTTCTACGTGACCTACGGGTATTTTTTGGTAAAATGCAGCCAAAGCAGCGGCAAATGCTGTCGTTGTATCGCCCTGAACTAAGACGATGTGGGGCTGCAATTCTTTAAACAAGGCTTCCAAACCCTGCAAACTCCGGGATGTAATATCTGTCAAGGTTTGCTGGTGCTGCATAATTGCTAAATCCCGATCGGCTTTGAGATCGAACATTTGCATTACTTGTTCGACCATTTCTCGGTGCTGCCCGGTTAAAATTACTTGGGTGTCAAAGGTGGGAGAACTTTTGAACAGTTGAATTACTGGGGCTAGTTTAATCGCTTCCGGGCGAGTTCCTAAGACGATGCAAACGCGGTGTGTGGCTTCGGACATGGTAAAATTGGGTAGTTGAGATTTGTGAGGGTTTTAAAGGCTCAATATTTTATAGCAGGTTTGAATCTTTGGTTAATAAGATTTATTTTTTTAGGAACCGCAGAGGGCGCAGAGGGCGCAGAGGAGGGAGAAAAGATAGAGAGGAAGGGGTTTATTGAGGGTGTTATATAGTTTTATCTCGCACTGTTGGTACATTTTTATTGTTTAATTGTCATGCCTTATCGCTACATTCTATTTTATAAACCCTACGATGTTTTAACTCAATTCACTGACAACTCCAGCGAAACTAAACGCAGCACTCTCAAAGACTATATTCCTATTCCTAACATTTATGCAGTAGGAAGGCTCGATCGCGATAGTGAAGGTTTGTTGCTGCTAACCGATGATGGACAAATGCAGCACCGCCTCAGTGACCCGAAATTCGCTCATCCCCGCACTTACTGGGTGCAAGTGGAACGAATTCCTGATGCAAGTGCGATCGCTGCTTTGCAGACAGGTGTCACAATTCAAGATTATCGGACTCGATCGGCAAAAGTGCAATTATTGTTAGAAGAACCCGCTTTGCCGCCCCGCGAACCGCCGATTAGATTTCGCAAAAACGTGCCGACAGCTTGGCTGGAAATGACTCTTACAGAAGGCCGCAACCGCCAAGTCCGCAGGATGACGGCAGCAGTAGGGTTTCCGACGCTGCGGCTGGTCAGATGTGCGATCGGGCATTTGCGTCTCGAAGGCCTCAAACCCGGTGAATGGCGCGAACTAACTCAAGCTGATTTTAGATTTTAGATTTGAGATTTTAGATTGGGGAATTACAGTCAACCGCCTTGACATTGAGGACATTCTTGATATCTGAAAGTATTACTGCGACTGCATTTCCCTTCTTCCTTCTTCCGACTTCCATCGGACTGAAATCTGTTACATCCGTTACATCCGTTACATCCGTTACAGAATCTGTTGCCGAACTTCCTTCTTCCTTCTGCTTACTTTCGAGGCGGCAAAATAAAACTCTCGTTTCCATCCTTATCTTTTTGCACCTGAGCTCCCAACTTGACAAGAGCTTGTCTCGCCCTTTGACGCACCAACTTATCAGTTGTTTGAGCATAAACCGTGCTCCAAGCATTAAACCGCACCGGGACGCTATCGGGATCTCGGCGCAAATACTCAGCAGTTGCTCGAAACATCGGCGCTAATTCCGGCCCTTCCGGGCTTCCTTCCACCCAATCAGCGGCCATTTCGTGAGAGCGAATTGACTCGGGAATATCCCCCAACAGCAGCAACTCATCAATACCTTTAGTTCGCCACACTATCCACGATTGGGAATGAAGTTGCGGCGACACGGCAAGGGCTCTAGTACCACGCTCTATAAAGTTAACAGCGGTTTCAGGCTTTCCTTGATAAAAAGAAATAGCTGTGGAAAGAAACAGGTAGATGTCAGCCCACCGCGGGTCGCGCTGCGTAACTATGTCAAAATAATCTTGGCTGAGATTGTAGCCCGTCACATCTCGCGCTTCGTCGTCGCCAAAATACTGCAAAAATTTGAGAAATGTCCAATCTGCAATTAAATTGTCAAACCCAAAACTAGGGATAGTTTTGAGCATTTTTAGCCGCAGGGCTTCTTGCTGCGCTTCTTGCTGTGCGGCTTGCTTGAAACTGGCAGCAGACATTGCAGACAGCGGCTTTTGCCCCTGAACGCCAACTGGGGACATTCCGCCCAACTGCCCGCTAGACTGCATGGCCACGACCCCCGCCAGCGCTGCTAGACCGATAGCTCCATTAACGAGCAGGCTCAACCACTTACGCGAAAATTGTTCGATTTTAGCTTCCACGGCACTTTATAAATCCAAGTTTTAAATTAAGTTTATTGAAAGAGAGTAATAATTGGTTGGCGATCGACAATAAATCTCGTTAAACTGTCCAAAGGGATGGTGGAGCCTCCACACAATAGTTTAAGTAGTAGTGTGAGATTTTTTAGCAATATAAAATCTCAAATCAAAAATCTAAAATCGAATTGAGCCAAATTCAATGAATCAAGCCCGCAGACGCTTTTCTAAATTACAGGCAGCCCTGTTCAGTGGGGCAATGGCAACAACCGCTTCGATATCTTTGCTCGTTCCCGGCCTGAGTCAATCAGTCCGCGCTGAGCTTCAAGATAGCCCCAAAGCTGTCTTAGACGAAGCTTGGCAAATTGTGAACCGAGACTATGTTGATGGCAGCTTTAACAAGACTGACTGGCAAGTAACCCGCCAAGAACTGCTGAGCAAAAATTATACCTCTCGCGAAGCTGCCTACACCGCCCTCCGCAAAGCCCTAGAGAAATTAAACGACCCCTACACGCGCTTCATGGACCCGAAGCAGTACGAAGCGCTGACGAATCAAACCTCTGGGGAACTGACAGGGGTGGGGATGAGGCTGGAAGAAAACGAGAAAACCAAAGCGATTACCGTAGTCGAGCCGATGGAAAATTCCCCGGCCCTGAAGGCAGGGATTCAAGCGGGCGATACGATTCTGGTGATTGACGGCAAAACTACCAAAGGCATGACTGTCTCGGATGCGGCTCAGATAATTCGGGGCGAGGAAGGCACGAAAGTGACGCTGCGGATTGCTCGTGAGGGCAAAAGCGAGTTTGATATCACTCTGACTAGGGCGAGAATTGAGGTAGCAGCGGTTCGCTACAGCCTCAAGAATGAAGGCGGTAAGAATGTCGGTTACATCCGTTTGCAAGAGTTTAGCTCCCACGCGGGCGAACAAATGGAGGCGGCAATTAAAAAGCTCTCGGCTCAGAAAGCTGACGCTTTTGTTTTGGATTTGCGGGGGAATCCCGGCGGGTTGCTGCGAGTGAGCATTGATATCGCTCGGATGTGGATGGATACAGGGGCGATCGTCCGCACAGTCGATCGCGCGGGCGATTCTCAGGAAATGAAGGCAAATCGCACTGCGCTCACTGACAAGCCTTTGGTGGTGCTCGTGGACGATAACTCGGCCAGCGCCAGCGAGATTTTGGCCGGTGCTCTGAAGGACAACAAGCGCGCAACTGTGATGGGCGGCCAAACTTTTGGCAAAGCTTTGGTGCAGTCGGTGCATTCTTTGGCTGACGGTTCGGGATTGGCGGTGACGATCGCTCACTACTATACTCCTAACGGTACGGATATCAGCCACAAGGGGGTTACTCCTGATGTTAAGGTGGAAATCACCGACGAACAAAAGCTGAAATTAGCTAACAAACCGATGTTGGTTGCGACTAAGGATGATCCTTGCTACGCGCAGGCGATCGCACTTTTGAAAACTACTACTTCCTCGGCGCGTCCCGTGGCCGCTAATGAGGTTCTTGTTCCTAAAAAGTAAGTAGTTGAAACAGTAATTTATTAACAATAAGCATGAAGATGAAACCCGCTGGTGCGGGTTTTATTTTTATTGATTAGTTATTGGTAATTAAGTAAATCTCCTTAATCCAAACGAAAGATGCAGATGGCTAAAAACTTGGCTATATGAGCATTCTTCCTGCTTCCTGTTTCGTTTTTTTTCTATTTAGTTATTGGTTAATTGATATCCGGATTAAAGCAGATTAGTCGGATTGGGATTTTTTAACCGCAGATATCAACTTCGGAACACAGATGGAGGCTGATGGGATTTCTGAAGTGTTTCAACTCAGACTTAATTAGCTATTCATCCGTCGGATAAATTCTAAGGGCAAACCGTCGGTATCGGCAATAAAAGCTACTTCGTAAACATTTTGCCCGATCGCCTGTTGAGTCGGTTCTAATAAAACTTTCAAAGCTTGAAACTGGTTTGGTTGGTCTTTAGCAGCTTCCTCAAACCGATCTTTCAGAGACTGCAACCAGCTAGGCAAGTCAGTTGTCGCCTCAGTTAAATCGAAAGATAAATGATAATATCCAACATAATGCTCGTCTCCGAAAGCATCCGGTGCGGGTTTTGGTTCTGGGATTTGAATTAGTTCGATGCGTCCGTTGAGACCTTCCATCCAACAGGCTAGAGTGTAACCAGTGGTAAAGCGATCGCTCACAGTAAATCCCAACTGTTCGTAAAAGGCGATCGCCCGGTGAATGTTAGCAGTGCGAATCGAGGCGTGGTGCATTAGATTTTGGCAGTTGGCAGTTGATAGTTGGCAGTTGATAATTGTCAGTTGATAGTTGTCAGTTGATAGTTGTTATTAATCGGCTTTATGATTTGTTAATCATTAGTTACTTTATTTACTTATTACTGAATAATTCCAGACTCAGGAATAAATTTAGTCAGTTAATTTCCTAATGACAACGGACAACTGCCAACTGTCAACGGACAACTGCCAACTGTCAACTGACTATTCAAACAATCGAAAATAGGGATATCTAATCGGCTGTCCCGGCTCTTTTTCCAAATCAAAATTAATCACTTCCCAACAAGGGTCGTCTTGAGGATCGGGGCTAAAATCCACAGGCAAACCGTACAGTCTCGGTCGGGGCGATTCCGCTTGGCCGCGCCAAGGCGTGCTGCGTTCCAAATAAGCGCTGATTAAGTCGCGATAGCGTTGAGCAACGATCACGCGAGTTGCTCGGTAGCCTTGAGTATAAAGTCGATCGAGCGCTTCGTGAATTTCAAACCGAATTCCGTCCGGGTGCGTGTGCTGGCGATACCATTCATTCTCCCAGCGGCGCCAGTGCCGCCCAGACTGAAGGTGAACCAGTTCCCCCGTTTTTGGATCTGCCTCAAATGCCCCGTGACGCGGACACAAATAGGTATCCGTTAGCGTTAGAGCCGGAATTGTTTGGCGACAGTGGGGACACTGAATTTCCGGGCCAAACATCGGGTATTGCAAGGCAACTTCAATCATTTATTTGCGTCCCAGCATATTTTCTCTGCAAAAGTCCCAAATACTTTTATTATATCCCGTATCAACAACCAGCTAATCTGCTAGAAGTATAACGATCGACCAACTAATGAGCAATCTCAACGAATCTCAGTCTGCACTTCCTTCCTATTGGCCAAGACCAGATCTATCCCAAGCGGCTTTTGTCGCTGAAGGCGCTGTTGTCATCGGCAGGGTAGAGGTAGCTGCGGGCGCTAGTATCTGGTACGGGGCGGTGGTGCGGGCGGATGTAGAGCGAATTGCGATCGGCTCAAGTACCAATATCCAAGATGGAGCAATTCTGCACGGAGATCCGGGGAAACCGACGGTTTTGGAAGATTTCGTTACAGTCGGACACCGAGCTGTGATTCACTCAGCTTACATTGAACGGGGCTGCCTGATCGGGATTGGGGCGATCGTCCTGGACGGAGTGAGGGTGGGAACAGGCTCGATCGTCGGTGCAGGGGCTGTTGTCACCAAGGACGTTCCCCCTCACACGCTTGTTGCGGGAGTGCCTGCCAAGCGAATGCGGGATGTCTCTGAGGAAGAAGCTGCGGAGTTGGTGGAACACGCTAAGCGTTACGAAAAGTTGGCTTTGGTACACGCGGGGAAAGGTTCTGATTTGGGATTTGGTGAGTTGAAGGAATAAAGTTTTCAGGATAGTCCTGGACGCCTAAAAACCTTCTGAACCTGGTTTTTTGCGGTTTTTGCGGGCTGTAACGAAGTATTCTGAAAAAAACCTGGTTTCCGATCGCCCGTGCGTCCAGGATTATAAGACTCACTCTTAATGAGTTTTGTTGAGGTACAATAATGACAAATTTCAGGGCAAATCTGTCATTATAAGCGTAGCGAACACTCTCATAAATGCTAAACTACAGTAAGGAAAATTAAGCAAAAAATTATTTATTTATAATTGCTTACACAGCCAAAAAACTCCTAAGCTTTGAAACATTCCTATATCGATAATCTAAAATCAATTGACATGAATAACGATCGCACATCCAATCCAAACATTCCCCCACACACCTGGAAACGTCCCATCGGTCTCGGTTGGGAGAATCCCTATACAGTCCGCTACGCAAGCAATCTCGACGACGGGCCCTGGCACGGAATGCCTCTGGGCGGGTTCGGTGCCGGCTGCATCGGGCGATCGCCCCGCGGCGACTTCAACCTCTGGCACATTGACGGCGGCGAACACATTTTTCGCAGTTTGCCCGCTTGTCAGTTTAGCATTTTTGAAGAAACTCAAGGCAATAAACAAGCTTTTGCACTGTCCACTGAACCGCCTACCGATGGTAGTTTATCTAGTTGGAAATGGTATCCATCGGAAGGAAGTTCGGCAACGGATTCTGTAACGGATGTAACGGATGGAATTCTGAATGCAGACGGAAGAAGGGAAGAGAAGGAAAAATTTCAATCTTCGGGGACTTATCATGCTTTGTATCCGCGCAGTTGGTTTGTTTATGAAAATGTGTTTCAGGCTCAATTAAGCTGCGAGCAGTTTTCGCCAATCTTGCCGAACAATTATCAGGAAAGCAGTTACCCAGTTGCCATGTTTGAATGGGTAGCACACAATCCTACAGATGCGCCGATTACTCTCAGCATCATGCTGACTTGGGAGAATATTGTCGGTTGGTTTACTAATGCCAATAAGTCGCCAAAAGTGATGGTGCGAGATGATGGTAGTCCATTTTATGACTATCAACCCCGGTGGGGAGAAAGTGCCGGAAATTTGAATTTGTTGGTGGAAGATTTTCACCGCATCGGTTGCGTGATGACGCGGTTGACTGCTGAGGACGAACCGCAAGAGGGGGATGGACAATGGGCGATCGCAACTATTACTAATCCGGCGGTAGAAGTATTCTATCAAACTCGCTGGAACCCGGCGGGGAACGGTGACGATATTTGGCGCAACTTTTCGGCTGAAGGTTTCTTGTTGGATGACAAAGACGAAACAGCAGCAGCAGCCGGAGAACAGTTGGCTTGTGCGATCGCAGTTCGCTTTACTATTCGACCGGGAAAAACTCGCAAAATCCCCTTTATTATAGCTTGGGACTTGCCAGTTACTGAGTTTGCATCGGGAGTTTGGTACTACCGTCGCTACACAGATTTCTTCGGCCGCAACGGCAAAAATGCTTGGCCGATTATTCGCACTGCAATGAAGCATTCTGATACTTGGCGCGAAAATATTGAAGCTTGGCAAAAACCGATTTTAGAACGGACAGATTTGTCAGATAGTTTTAAAATGGCGCTGTTTAACGAGTTATACGCCCTGACAGACGGCGGTACTCTTTGGAGTGCGGCTGACGAACGCGATCCCAAGGGCCAATTTGCGGTTTTGGAGTGCATTGATTACCGCTGGTACGAAAGTTTGGACGTGCGGCTTTACGGTTCTTTTGCTTTGTTGATGCTGTGGCCGGATTTGGAAAAGTCGGTGGTTTTAGCGTTTGCTAGGGCAATTTCTGCGGGAGATGATACGCCGAGAATTATTGGCTGGAATCAAGCTTCGGCTATTAGAAAAGCTGTCGGTGCGACGCCCCACGATTTGGGTGCTCCTAATGAACATCCTTGGGAGAAAACGAATTATACTAGCTATCAAGATTGCAATTTGTGGAAGGATTTGCCTTGCGATTTTGTGTTGCAGGTTTATCGTGACTTTTTGTTGACTGGTGGCACAGATTGTGACTTTTTGCAAGAGTGTTGGCCGGCAATTGTTGAGGCTTTGGCTTATCTGAAAACTTTTGATGAGGATGGGGACGGAATTCCTGAGAATTCTGGAGCTCCGGATCAGACGTTTGATGACTGGCAAATGCGGGGAATCAGTGCGTATTGCGGGGGTTTGTGGTTGGCGGCGCTGGAGGCTGCGATCGCGATCGGCGAAATCTTGGAAGATGCAGCACCGGAGATAATTCCTAACCCTCAAGCAAAGATTGCATTATATCACAGTTGGCTGTTACAAGCAAGACCGAGCTATCAAGAAAAACTGTGGAACGGTCAATATTACCGTTTGGACAGCGAGAGTAACTCGGAAGTGGTGATGGCTGACCAACTGTGCGGTCAATTTTATGCGAAACTCTTAGGATTGCCGGATATTGTGCCGCCAGAATGTGCAGTCAGCGCTTTAGAAACTGTGTACGATTCTTGCTTTTTGAAGTTCAACGATGGCGAGTTCGGTGCGGCCAATGGGGTGATGCTGAATGGTTCGCCGGAAAATCCGAATGCAACTCATCCTTTGGAAGTTTGGACGGGGATTAATTTTGGGTTGGCGGCTTTTTTGGTACAGATGGGGATGGAGGAGAAAGCATTTAAATTGACGGATGCGGTGGTGAAGCAGATTTATGAAAATGGGTTGCAGTTTCGGACGCCGGAAGCGATTACGGCGGGGGGAACTTTTCGGGCTAGTCACTATTTGCGGGCGATGGCTATTTGGGCAATTTACGGGGTGTTGACCAATTTTAAAGAGGGAATTGGTATATTAGCTGGTGAATCCGACTAAAATTCAAGCCTTAAACTCGCTTTTTAGCAAGGAAAACGGTTAATTCAACTATCAATAAAATTGACCGTAAAAACTTTTTCCCTTCGAGGAAGACATTAATTTTTCATGCTCAAACTTCAGCTTGGCTAAAATTTGAGCATGAAAAAGCCCGGAGATGGGAGGGGATCGAACTCGGCTATAAATGAGAGAGAAAAAGGGTCTGAGGCAATTGTTAACTCCAATGCAGTCCGCACCTTACCCGTATATAATTTGGAGCGATCGCCAATTTCAAGATAAAATATAAAAATGTCAAATCCCTTACTTTCCCTCAACTACGAACCCGCCCTCGAATCCCTCGGTGGCGACTATTTTGATGAAGTCCCTGCAGCCGATTTTCCGCAGCATATTCTCCGCTTCCGCAATGACCAATTATTGCCAACATTGGGTTTAGATCCAGCGCAAGTAACCGACCAACATTTCATCGAAGCGTTCGGCAAATTTCACTGCGTCCGTCCCTTTCTCGCACTCCGCTATCACGGCTATCAATTCAACGCATATAACCCCAATTTAGGTGACGGTAGAGGCTTCTTATACGGCCAAGTTCGCGGCACTGACGGCAGACTTTACGACTTCGGCACTAAAGGTTCTGGCCGCACTCCGTACTCGCGGGGCGGTGACGGTAGACTTACTCTCAAAGGGGGAATTCGCGAAGTTTTAGCGGCCGAAGCTTTGCACCGATTGGGAGTGCGGACATCTCGCTGTTTTAGTTTAGTTGAAACTGGGGATGCTTTGTGGCGGGGCGACGAACCATCTCCGACGCGATCGTCCGTAATGGTGCGTTTCAGTCATTCTCACATTCGGTTTGGAACTTTTGAAAGGTTGCACTATATCCGCCGCCCGGATTTAACTAAAAAACTTTTAGATTTTGTTATTGAATATTACTATCCAGAACTGCATTTAGAAGCAAGCAAGGCTGGTTTTTCGGCCCCGGAAAAGTATGCGCTATTTTATGCAGATTTAGTCCAGCGAGTCGCTGAATTAGTCGCTCAGTGGATGGCAGCAGGATTTTGCCACGCCGTGCTAAATACTGATAATATGTCGATTACGGGAGAAAGTTTCGATTACGGGCCTTTCGCTTTTATTCCAACTTACAAGCCGCAATTTACAGCAGCTTATTTTGACTATTCGGGTCTTTATTGTTACGGCAATCAACCGTTGATTTGTAGGGACAATTTAGAGAAGCTCCAGGAACCGCTAGCAGCGGCGATTCCTCAAGCTGATATGGATGCGGGTTTGGCAAAGTTTGGCGATTATTATAATGCAGCATATCGGCGGTTGATGCTCAATAGATTGGGATTTGAGGATTTGCCAGAAGCTGATGGAGATGAGTTGTTGAGGGTGACAATTAAAATGCTGGCGGAGTCTCAAGTTGAGTATCACGATTTCTTTTTTGAATTGCGAAGACAGTTCGATCGCACTTGGCGAGATGATGCTAGTCTAATTTTTGCTGAGGCGGAACCGGCGGACTTGATAGCACCTTGGCGACAGTTTTATTATCACGTTTTGCAAAGTTTGTCTACGGATGATATGGATCAAATGGCGGACAGGTTGCGGAAGCACAATCCCGAACAATCGCTCTTGAGACCGACAATTGAGGCTGTTTGGGAGCCCATTGCTATTGAGGATAATTGGGAACCGTTTTATGAGTTGGTGAAGAGACTTCAAAACTCTTAAAGGGAATTGGGCAGGGGGCATTGTTGACTGTTAACTGTTAACTGTTGACTAACAACTAACAACTAACAACTGACTACTTGAGCTTTTCAATCTCAAATTGTGTATCTTTGTAACCCCCAGTAAGTCCTTGATCGAGAAACATTTTGCCGGCTTTTTCTAAATCGCTAATTGCTCCTGCTTTGTCTCCCAATGAGCGGCGAACCATGCCTCTACCGTAGTAAGCAGCAGCATAATTCGGACTGATCCGAATAGCTTGCACGTAATCTGCGATCGCACTATTGTAATTCTTTAACTCGTGATAAATCTTAGCCCGATTGGCGTAAGCTTCCGCATTGTTGGGATTGAAGCCGATTGCTGCTGTAAAATCTGCGATCGCCCCCTGGGCGTCACCCCCGGCACTGCGAGCTAAACCACGATTGTTAAAAGCATTAAAATCATTCGGATTTACTGTTAGCGCTTGAGTGCAATCGGCAATTGCTTTCGGATAATCCTTCAAATTTAAATAAGCAATGCAGCGATTGTTGTAAGGAACCCCATCCTCCTCACTCAGCGAAATTGCCTGAGTGCAATCGTCAATTGCCGCTTGATGTGCTCCCAAATTCAACTGCGTGCTGCAACGATTAGCGTAAGCATCTTCACTCTTGGGATCGATCGCAATTACCTGAGAATAATCCGCCAAAGCTCCCTGATAATCTCCTAGGTGAAAGCGAGCTCTCCCGCGACTGTAAAAAGCATCAACATTCTTAGGATCAAGTTTAATTGCCTCAGTATAATCTCCAATTCCCCCCTGCAAATCGCCACTCCCAGCACGAGCCAACCCCCGCGAATGATAAGCTTTAACAAGGTTCGGCTGCAGCCGAATTACTCCGGTAAAATCCTGAATAGCGGCCTTGTAATCTTGCAGTTCTAAATAAGCAACTCCTCTTTCATAATATGTATCAACATCGTTTGGCTGGAGATTCAAAGCTTGAGTGTAATCCTCAATCGCTCCCCGTGTATCGTTAAAATCGTGACGGGCTAGGCCGCGGTTAAAATAAGCCTGAACATATTTAGGATTGAGAGCGATCGCCTGAGAATAATCCGCAATTGCTTCTTGATACTTTTTTAAATCATAATTAGCATTACCGCGCTGGTAAAAACTCTCAGCATTTTTAGGATTCAATTGAATTGACTTATTAAAAGCCTGCAAAGCTGCATCCGCATCTTGATTGCGAGACTTTTCCACTCCCTGTTCGTAATATTCCTTAGCTTTAATCGGATTCGGCCGGCTCCAATAACTAAACAGAAATATCAGAACTATCGCTGCCCCGACGCCCGCCAAAATCAGCAACCAAAATCGACTTCCCAAACGTGAATAAAAACTATCAGAAGACACTAAGCTGGGAGCAATACTTTTCTTGTTAGCCGTATTCACAGGCTCTTGGCGGTGTCTCAACTTGCTGAGAGCTACCAAAACTTCCTCCGCAGATTGATAGCGCTTGGCAAATTGGTGACAGACCATTTTGTCAATTATATTGGCTAATCCCACAGAACATTGAGATCGGTTTCGCCAAACAATTTCCCCCGTATGAGAAGGACTCGGATCTTGCAATTTGGGCAAATCCGTACCGGGTAAACCAGTGATAGCTTGGACTGCCATCATCCCGACTGCATAGAGGTCGCTGCTAAATTGCGGGTTGCCTTGAAATTGTTCGATCGGCATATAAGCCGGAGTTCCAGTAGCAATGGTGCGCGGAAACTCTGTATCGTGATCGCTGACGTGACTCGCAACTTCTTTAACCGAACCAAAGTCAATTAAAACTAATTTGCCGTCGGGTTTGCGGCGGATTAAGTTGGAGGGATTAACATCGCGGTGAATCACTCCTTGAGAGTGTACGAAGGCGAGAACTTGTAACACTTCTTGCAACAGATCCAGCACTCGTTCTTCTCGCCAAGGTTGACCGGCCACAATTTCCCTATTTAGGGCGTGTCCGGGCACAAACTCTTCGACGAGGTAGAATTGATTTGCTTCTTCAAAATAAGCTAGTAAAAATGGAATTTGATCGTGTTTTCCCAGCTTTTCTAATATTTCTGCTTCTTGTTTAAATAAGCGATAAGCTGTTTTGAGAACTGTGGAAGTGTTGCTGGGAGGGCGCAGTTGTTTGACTACACATTGAGGATGGCCCGGCCGGCGAGTATCGACAGCTAAATAAGTTTGTCCAAAAGCTCCTGAACTGAGGATTTGCACTACGCGATAACGCCTGTCTAAAAGTTGACCAACCATGTTCATATCTATAATTGAGAATTGGTAACGGGGAGTTGGTAATTGGGAATTTGTAAGGGGGAGTTGGTAAGGGGGAGTTGGTAAGGGGAAGTTGGTAATTTGAGCTTCTTCCTTTTTCCTTCTTCCTTCTTCCTTCTTCCTTTTTTCTGGTTTTTTTAACATCTGAATGGAAACTAAGAGTTTATTTAGGGTCGTTGATTTGTGATTGTGCGTTTTGGAAACCATCGGCTCTTCCTTGTTCTAGAAACAAGGTTGCAGCTTTCTGAAAATCCTCGATCGCCCCAGCACGGTCTTTGAGTTGGCGGCGGACGAGGCCTCGGCTATAAAAAGCGCTAGCATTGTTGGGGTTGAGCCGCAGCGAGTGAGCGAAATCCTCAACCGCTAAAGGGTAATTTTTTAGTTCTGAGTAAATAGTACCGCGATTGCTGTAAGCTACTGCATCGCTGGGATTGAGTCGAATTGCTTGAGTAAAATCTTCTAAAGCTCCCTGCTTGTCTCCCGAAGCCGATCGAGCTAATCCTCGATTGCTGTATGCTTTGGGATTGTTGCCGTTGAGTCCGATCGTCAAACTGCAATCTTCGCTGGCCTTTTGAAATTGTTTTAAATTCAGATAAGCAATGCAGCGGTTGTTGTAAGCTGCTTCATCTTTTGGATCGAGGCGCATTCCTTCGGTGCAATCTGCAATCGCTTTATCGTAGGTGGCCAAATTCAAGTAAGCGCTGCACCGATTGGTATAAGCATCAGCGAGATCTGGTTGCAATTCGATCGCCTTAGTATAATCTTCCATCGCTCCTTGATAATCTGCCAGATTAAATCTCGCTCGACCACGACTGTAGTATACGCCAGCTTGTTTGGGGCTAATTTGAAGGGCTTGAGTAAAATCTGCCATTGCTCCTGTTTTGTCGCCTGCAGCCGATCGAGCTAAACCGCGATTGCTGTAAGCTGTAGCATCGTTGGGACTGAGCCGAATTGCCTGAGTGTAGTCTTCAATTGCTGTGCGGTAGTCGCCCAAATCGTAGTAGGCTAAACCCCGCTGAGAGTATGCCTCACCGTCGCTGGGATGCAGTCGCACTACTTGGGTGAAATCTTCCACGGCCCCCCGCTTGTCCCCGATGTCGAGGCGGGCCATACCTCGATTGTAGAGAGCTTTGGTGTGGCTAGGATTGACTTTAATTGCTTGCGTGTAATCCTGTATTGCTTGCTCGGTTGCGCCCATGTCGTAGCGAGCGTTTGCCCGCTTGTAGTAAGTTTCCGCATCGCTGGCATTCAGGGCGATCGCTTGAGTATAATCGGCGATCGCGCCTGTTGTGTCACCTTGCTGCGCCTTGGTAACACCGCGGGCTAACAATTCTTTTGACCTCGCCGGACTTTGACTCTGCCAAAAGTAAATTATCAGTGCCGTTAAGATTAAAGCTGTCGCTGTTGCAGCCAACAGCAGCAGTTTGGTTGGGCTTTGTCTTCGCGGTTGACTCATAGCGTGCGTGATGATTGTGGCTGGCGGCGGCTCAACCTCCAATTTTACGGCGATTTGTTTGAGGTCTGCTAAAACTTCCGCTGCCTCCTGATAACGTTCCTCGCAGTCAGAGCGCACCATTCGATCGATAATATCTGCTAGGGCTGCCGAACAAGTTGCCCGGTTTCGCCAGGAAATTTCGTTTTTGTTGTTTTTTAAGGCACTCAGTTCGTTGGGTGAGAGTCCCGTGACGGCAAGCTGGGCGATCGTACCTAGAGCGTAGATGTCGCTATTGTAACGGGGGTTGCCGCTCGATTGCTCGATCGGCACGTATAACTCCTGGGCCGCCAAATCCTGTTTTTTTGCCACAGGCCGTTTAACAGAGTTCGGGGAAGTTTGCGACAACAAATGACAGTTAGCAAGTTCCGGGTTAATTTCTTTGTCTAAGCTAAAGTCTACCAATACAAATTTGCCGTCTGACTCGCGCCGGATCGCTATGTCTGGTTGAATTCTGCGGTGAATAAAACCCTTCTCGTGTATGAACACCAAAATTTCTAATATTTCTGATAGCAGACCAATTACTTGATCTTCATCCCAAGGTTGACCGGGTATTAGTTCTTGACTTAAAGGTGAACCAGCAATAAATTCTTCAATTAAGTATAAACTTTGATTTTCCTCAAAATACGCCAATAATTCGGGAATTTTGTCGTGTTTCCCCAATTTTTCAATTATTTCTGCGTTTCGTTGAAATATAACTTTGACTAATTCTGGAGTTTGCGAACTTGTGCCGGGTAGCCGCATTTCTCTAACCGTGCATTGCGGATACCCGGGACGGTGAGTATCTGCTGCTAGATAAGTTTTTCCCACCTCACTTGAGTCTGTGACTTTAATGATGCGGTAACGTCTGTCTAGAAGTTGACCAATCATGCTTTGCCCTCTACCCTGTCTATCGATTTTAGATTTTAGATTTTAGATTAAAGAATTGAAGCATTGACCCCACAGATAAATTCGGGGGGCAAGTTTCATCGGATACAGGTTTTTTATTTCTCCACGGATGAATCCGGGGGCTTGTATCCTGGATGCTTTCGGTCAATTTTCCATTATCGCATGAAATCAGAATAGCCAAAATATGTGGCTGAGTAATTTAAGTCCGATCGAGCCGTGACTCCTACCCAAAAACGGATAGTTGCTTTCCCACAGGAGTCGTTAGCATCCCAAAATTTTAGACCCTAGTTGAAGCTCCCCGATTCATCTGTGGAGTTAATCTAAAATCTAAAATCTAAAATCTAAAATCGACTGACTGGACAAACGGGCGATCGGATTGGCTCGCCAAGTCCCTCGCTGTTGCCACGCTCTTCTAATATTTTAGAAAAAAAATGCTGAAATTGTTTATCCTGTCAATGAGATATGTATAATTTAACAACCAAGCCGGAGGTCAGTCAAATGAACGTACAACTGGTTGAATCCCTAATTCAAGTTATCTGGTCTCTCGCAGCCGACGAGCAATTAGCGATTCTAGGGAAAATATTACCAAATATCTCCTACGCTTCGACCCGGAAACTGGTGCATTTTGCCCTAAAGGGCGGCTATTTTAATTTTTTGAATGACGAACTAGAGATTTATACTCTCAAATACCGACAAGCAATTGCCTGATACTCAAAAACAGGAGATTGAGAGAACTTTTGAATGTGTGAATAATAAACATGTCTGAATCACTAACAAAAGGAGGAACGATCGCAGCGATCGCCACCGCCATAGTTCCCCAACAAGGCAGCGTAGGGATTGTGCGAGTTTCCGGTTCCGCAGCCTTAAAAATTGCCGAAACTCTGTTTTGCGCCCCAGGACGGCAAATTTGGGAGTCTCACCGCATTCTTTACGGTCACATCCGCCGGCCTAAAACTCAAGAATTAGTCGATGAAGCTTTGCTGCTAATCATGAAAGCACCACGTTCTTTTACTCGCGAAGATGTGGTGGAATTTCACTGTCACGGTGGCATAATGGCCGTGCAGCAAGTCTTGCAGTTGTGTTTGGAAAATGGGGCGAGATTGGCGCAGCCGGGAGAGTTTTCGCTGCGGGCTTTTTTGAACGGGAGGCTCGATTTAACTCAAGCTGAAAGTATTGCAGATTTGGTGGGAGCAAAATCGCCCGCTGCTGCACAAAGTGCTTTGGCTGGTTTGCAAGGAAAATTAGCGCAGCCAATTCGCAAATTGAGAACAACTTGTTTGGACGTACTGGCAGAAATTGAGGCAAGAATTGATTTTGAGGAAGATTTGCCGCCTTTAGATGAAGCTAAAACATCTTTGGAAATCAATCATGTTTTGGAGGAATTGTCAACAATTTTGGCAACGGCAGATCGCGGAGAATTGTTGAGAACTGGTTTGAAAGTAGCGATTGTCGGGCGGCCGAATGTGGGAAAATCGAGTTTGTTGAATGCGTGGAGTAAGAGCGATCGGGCGATCGTCACGGATTTGCCCGGTACGACGCGGGATGTGGTAGAATCGCAGCTAGTTGTGGGCGGCATTCCGGTGCAGGTTCTCGATACTGCGGGCATTCGAGAAACCGAAGACAAGGTAGAAAAAATTGGCGTTGAGCGATCGCGCGCAGCAGCAAAACAAGCCGATTTAGTGTTGTTGACAATTGACGCGGAATCTGGTTGGACAGAGGAAGATTCAGAAATTTACGAACAAGTAAAGCACCGCCAGCTAATTATAATTATCAACAAAATCGACCTAGTAAAAACACTCCCCGAATTACCTTTTTCCTCGGAAAATCACCCAATAGTTACCGCAGCCGCAGCCCTCGATCGAGGCATCGAAGACTTAGAAACAGCAATCTTAGATGCCGTCAGCGGGGAAAATTTGCAAGCAGCCAACTCAGACTTAGCAATCAACCAGCGGCAAGCAGCGGCGTTAACCAAAGCTAAAATGTCTCTGGAACAATGCACGGATACTATTAGCAACAAATTGCCTTTAGATTTCTGGACAATAGATTTGCGCGGGGCAATTCAAGCATTGGGGGAAGTTACGGGCGAAGAAGTGACAGAATCAGTGCTCGATAGAATATTTAGCAGATTTTGCATTGGTAAATAGTTATAGAAAAAGATTATTTATCTTTAACTGCCAAGCAGATATTATAATTACAAGCAGATATTATAATTATGTGTTAAACCTGAAACAGCAAACAGATAACAGCAGTGCCATTACTTATCTACCACATCACCCACATTGACAATCTAGAATCTATCCTGTCAGAAGGTGGATTGTTAGCTTACAATGTTATGGTTGAGACCCAAACTAACTACACTAATATCGCCTACGAAAATATCCAATATCGTCGCGCTACAACTTATGTTCCGTGCGGTGAAGGTGGAGTCTTGCACGATTATGTTCCATTTTATTTTGCTCCGCGCTCTCCGATGCTATATACTATTAGTCGTGGCAATGTAGAAAACTACACTCAAGGTCAGGCAGCAGTTATTCACCTGGTTTCTAGTATAGAGAATATCGAGGCTGAAGATTTATCTTTTGTTTTTACTGACGGTCATGCAGTCATGACATTTACCGATTTTTTTGACGATCTCAACTATCTAGATGCGATCGATTGGGATGTCATGGAATCGCTTTACTGGAATGACACAAACGAAGATAATGACAGAAAACGCAGGCGTCAAGCCGAGTTTTTGGTTCGCTACTTTTTTCCTTGGCAGCTAATAACAGAAATCGGAGTTATGAATGATACAATAAAAACACAGGTAGAGAATATTTTACAAAATTTTACACACAAGCCATCAGTCATAGTCCGTAATAATTGGTATTCTTAAGATAAGAAAGATTGGGAAATAAAAGTGATTGAAATTCAGCAAGGCAACCTGTTAAAAGTAAATGCCGAAGCCCTAGTCAACACAGTTAATTGTGTTGGAGTTATGGGCAAAGGAATTGCCTTGCAGTTCAAGCAGGCATATCCCGAAAATTACCGCCAATATGAAAAGGCTTGTCGCGCTGGTGAAGTGCAGCCAGGACAAATGTTTGTAATATCTACTGGCAATCTATTTAATCCCCGATACATTATTAATTTTCCCACAAAACGTCACTGGAGAGGAAAATCAAAAATTGAAGATATTAAATCTGGGCTAACAGCTTTGATTCAAGAAATCAAGCAATTGGGAATCACTTCCATTGCGGTTCCTCCGCTGGGTTGCGGGAATGGTGGCTTGTCTTGGAAGACGGTAAAACCTCTCATTGAATCGGCGTTTTTGGAACTGCCTAACGTGCAAGTTTTGCTGTTTGAACCGCAGGGTACTCCTGAAGCTGATACGATGCAGGTTGCTACCGAAAAACCAAAAATGACTCGCGCTCGTGCCTTGTTTGTTCGCTTGCTGCAACTGTATGGAATTCCTGGTTATCGGCTGACAATGCTCGAAATTCAAAAGCTAGCTTACTTCCTTCAAAGTGCAGGAGAACCGCTCAGATTACAGTATGTTAAAGAAAAGTACGGCCCCTACGCAAATAATCTCAATCATGTTTTGCAGAAGCTGGAAGGCCATTATATTCGAGGTTATGGAGACAGGAGTAGAGAGGCACAAATCTATGTGTTGTCTGACGGTGAAATAGCGGCGCGGAAATTTTTAGAAAATGCCCCCGATGCTATTGAGCGACTAGAGCGTGTTAGCAACTTAATCAACGGTTTTGAAACTCCTTACGGAATGGAACTGTTGGCAACTGTTCACTGGGTGGCTAGGGAAAATAGGGCAGCAGCAGAGGATTGCGAAAGAGCGATCGAACTTGTACGCGAATGGAACATTCGCAAGAGCGAACTATTTAAGCCTCAACATATTCGCAAAGCATGGCAGCGGCTTCGCGAGCAGAGTTGGTTTTTTTAGGATACCTTCTGCCTTCTGACTAATGCTGACTGATGAGTCATTCTTACGATCGAGGTCTTCCCAGACTTGTAATATAAAGCACAGCTTCACCCGCAGGAATACCGAGAACGTCATTGACGCGATCGTCAAAAAAGCCCCCGATACCGCTGACACCCAAACGCAGTTGCATAGCTGCTAAATTCAACCGCTGGCCCAAATGACCCGCGTCCATGTGCAAATAGCGGTAAACTCGATCGCCATATTTTGCTACAGCCCTGTTCAAATCCGCCGTGTGAAATAACAGCGCCCCCGCATCTCTGCCCAAGTCTTGCCCCAAGCACAAAAAATGCAACTCCCTGCGGAAATTTTTAAACCGAATTTGCCGCAATTCTTGAGCTTTCGGAGCGTAATAGTAACAGCCTTCTTCTAACCCATGCACTCCCGAAACAGCAATAAAAGTCTCGATCAAACTTAGATCAAAATAGTCTGGATTACCGTCTAATCCTTGGTCGATATAGTGCTGCGGCTGGTAAGTAAAATCGAGCATAGCTAGCAGTTCGCCCAAGCTCAAAGAAGCACCTGTATAAGCACGGGTCGAACGCCTTTTGAGCATAGTGTTTTCTAAAGTTTCCAGGTTCACTCCCCAAGGAATCGAAGGAGTGACAGTCGAAACTTTAGTACAAAATGGAAAGTTGTATTTATCCTCTAATTCCCCTTCACTTTCATCAATTTTCCAGCCATCAGCTCCGGTAGGGTCTGATTCTAAATGCGTCGCTTTGTGAAGGTATTTTAACAGTTGACCTTCGGAAATTTTCGGGTAATCAGTGGTGGTGTTTCCGGGCAAAGCTGTTTTAAATTTAGGCAAGTTTTGGTCAATATCTAGCAAGTCGGCTAAAGCAACTATACAAATCGCTCCTTCTTGCTCCGAGTCAATGTAAAGTAATTCATTGACAGCTTCGTCGGCGAATCCTCCAATCAGGTGAGGTCGGTAATCGTTGACGGCGCAAGCTAACTCGATATTACTCAATAAATGGCCAGTGTCTAGAAAAATTCGCCGATAAGCTCGGTCTTCATAACGCCAAGAAGAACGGAAAAAAACAGTGGTAATGGCGATCGCCAATTGGGTATTTTCTAGCGCTGGCGACTGGAAACAAGCTGCTTGCAATGTCGGCCAAACTTGACTGTCCCAAAAATGAACAAGTGAATGAGTTCTGCACTGATAGTTGTAGAGTCCGGCCGGCAACTGGGCAGTCCCACGGGAGATTAAATAAACCTCTGCTGGGTAGAGTCCACCCGCCGACGGTGCAGAGCGCAAATACAGGTAGCTGTCGTCTACCGTCTGCACTTTCGCCGTCAACCCGTAGCTGCACAGCAACAAGCTAGATAACCGATGCCACCAAGCGGCATCGGGATCGGCATCGGCATCCTCCGAGGGGTCTTTTAGATAAGGCTTGAGGTCAAAATACGCTCCAATTTTATATTCTTTGAAAGGCACAGGTTGCTCTGTCCAATCTAGCTGTTTGCTTTTAGCAGCAATGGTTTCAGGGTCGTATTTGGTGCGTTCGTGGTAGTGCTGAGCAATGGAGAGAGGAAGTTCTGGCATATTTCAGTAGAGGATTGGCTTTGGTTTCTCGATCGATCTTGACATTACTAACCGCTTACTGGTCGAGCAAGGCAGAAATTTACAAATATAAAAAAAATCTTAGAAAAAATGCGACTGTTGTTACACAAGCTTAACATAAGAATATGCCTAAGTATAAATACGCAGAATAATAACCATTAATTACTGTTATGGATTGGCTGCAGTAGCTGTCGTCATGAGGAGTGAAAATGCAAAAGCTAAGCGCTGAGGAATTGCTTGCTCAGTATGCTAAGGGCCAGCGAAACTTTAACGCCGTTGACTTAAGTGAAAATAACTTGTTTCAAGCAGATTTGACAGAAATAAATCTTTCTGGTAGCGTTCTGAGGCGAGCTTATCTGCCCTACGGAAATTTGACGCAAGCTAATCTTTATAAAACTGATTTGCAAGAGGCTGAATTGGGCGACATTCAACTTTATCAAGCTAACTTGTCGGAAGCAAGTTTATCAAGAGCAAACTTATCAAGAGCAAATTTGCGTCACGCCAATTTGCAAGGTGCTAATTTGCAGAAAGCTAATTTGCAAGGTGCGGATTTGTACAATGCAGATTTGACGAATGCCGATTTGAGATATGCGGATTTGAGTCGAGCTAATTTGGAGAAAGCAAAGTTAAGCAAAGCTCAATTAGCGGGCTGCAACTTATTTCGATCGCGCTTGGGTGATTTGTCCGAAGCCGAGTGCGATCGCACTACTATCGGCCCCGAAGGATATTGAGGATTTGCAGCGGCTAGTCTAGGGCGTAGGGCGAGTGGCTTAATTAGTCGCTCGCCATTTTTAAAATTTCTTAACATTTCTCGACATGGGGGAAAAGGTGAGTTACAGTCGTAGAGAACTTATCGATCCGCAACATTGACAATAAATAACACATTTTTCCCGCGAAAAACAGGCTAAAATTTATGAATTCTCCTGACAACAAATCCCGAGAACTCCGGCGCAAAGAACAAGAACTGCGGAAGCGAGAACAAGAAATTCGGCTCCGCGAACTAGAAGCCGAAATCGACCGCTCAGTACCCGAACATCTAACAAGCAAGTACCAAGAACCAGACAGCCAAGTTAACGGCAAACTCAAACAGTGGCGCCGAAAAATTATAGCAGCCGCTCAATTTACAGGCATTGTCATTGCTGTTATCGTTGCAGTTCGCATAGCATCTTGGCTGGCAGCCGCGCTGATAGTGGGAGGCATTGCTTTCATAGCTTACAAAATGTTTATTGAAGAAGACAGAAGTTGAAAAGCTCAAGCACGAAACTATCAGGAAACACCCATGAACCTTAAAGTAGAAACTAGCAACTTTCTCAACGATTTAGAGCGCGTAGCCGCCGTCCGCCGAGAAATTGCCGATCGCCTCAGCAACATCGCCACAGCCATCAACCAATCAGAATTAGCAGCAGGAGAAGCATCGGGAAAACTCGGTTTAGAAACAGACAACGCTGACATTGATGTCGCCAGTAAAAACTTGCGCCAAGGAGTCTTTCGCCTGTTAGTGCTAGGTGACATGAAACGCGGAAAAAGCACTTTTCTCAATGCGTTAATCGGCGAAAACTTACTGCCCAGCGATGTAAATCCCTGTACAGCTTTGTTGACGATTTTGCGCTATGGTTCAGAAAAAAAAGTTACTGTTTATTTCAATGACGGCAAAAGCCCAAAACAGCTAGATTTTAAAAGCTTTAAACAGAACTACACAATTGACCCCGCTGAGGCAAAACGTTTAGAAGAAGAAAAGAAACCAGCATTTCCAGATATCGATTGTGCCGTAGTAGAATATCCCTTACCTTTGCTGGAAAAAGGCATAGAAATAGTAGACAGTCCCGGACTAAACGATACAGAAGCCCGCAACGAATTATCTCTCGGTTACATCAACAACTGCCACGCTATTTTGTTTGTACTCAGGGCAACTCAGCCTTGCACCATGGGTGAAAGACGTTATTTAGAAAATTACATCAAAAATCGCGGATTGAGCATTTTCTTTCTGATTAATGCTTGGGATCAAGTGCGGGAAAGTTTGATTGACCCGGATGATCCTGAAGAATTGGCAGAAGCAGAAGGGAAACTGCGACGGGTTTTTCAAGCTAATTTGGCTGAATATTGTTTAACCGAAGGACATGATATTTACGACGAGCGAGTGTTTGCAATTACCTCCATTAAGGCGCTCAGGTTGCGGATGAAAAACCCGGATGCGGATTTGGCAGGAACTGGTTTTCCCGAGTTTATGGTGGCACTGAATACGTTTTTGACGCAGGAAAGGGCGATTTCAGAATTGCGTCCGGCGAGGACTTTGGCGCGTCAAATTTCTGCTCGTGTCCGCGAAGCTGTTGGGCGCAGATTACCATTACTCGATCGCGATGTCAATGAGTTGAAGGAAAAGATTAATTCAGTTGAGCCGGAGTTTAAAAAACTGACTCACATTCGCGATGAGTTTCAACAAGAAATTATCGAAGTTAGAGATAGTAAATCGCGGGCGATCGCAGATTCTTTCCGCGCCTACGTTCTCAACTTAGAAAATACCTTTGAAACAGACTTTTTGCGGTATCAACCGGATCTAAAATTTCTGGATTTCTTCAGCCAAGGCAAGCGAGAAGCCTTTGAAGCATCGCTCAAACGAGCATTAGAGCAGTACATCAACGACAAATTAGCAGCTTGGACTCTCACAGCAGAACAAGAGATGAATTCAGCATTTTCGCAGCTATCGAAAAGTGCGGCAAATTACGGAGCATCTTACACGAAAGTGACTGAAAAAATCACCGAAAAACTGACCGGGCAAAAAATACCAGCAGCAGTCAGCAACTCGAACGAAGATAACTCCCCAGCTTGGGCAAAATGGGCGATGGGATTGTTCTCGTTAACGACCGGAAATCTGGCGGGCGTAGCAATGGCAGGAGCTGGTTTTGACTGGAAAAATATCCTGCTTAATTTAATCACTGTGTTGAGCGTCAGTACGATTTTTGCTAGTTTGACCGGGGTTGTTTTGGGGCCGCTATATTTAGCTTTGTTGGGGATTGGTGTTGGCGTTTTGCAAGCAGACGGAGCTAACAAACAGTTGGTGAAAGCGGCAAAAAAAGAGTTGGTGAAATATCTGCCGCAGGTGGCTCAAGAGCAGTGGCAGCCGATTCACGATGCTGTGAAAGAGTGTTTTGATGTTTACGGGCGAGAAGTGGGCGATCGCATGAATGCGGATATTAATTCTCGGAAAGCTGAGTTAGATAATTTGCTGGAGCAAAAGGAATCTCGCGAGATTAATTGTCAGGCTGAATCTGAGCGGTTGAAAAAATTGGAGGCTAATGTTTCTGCCGAGTCGCAGAGTATTGAATCGCTATATCAAGCTTTCCTAGCATCAGCTAGATGAAATAAAACAACAATATGCAACAAACCGAAATTTATCAAGACCTGACCGACTATCTCAAATCAGCACTGGGTATTCTCGAACTTGACAAAAACTCCCAACTGTATCGAGATACCACCTCAATCTGCGACTATCTAGCCAAACCAACTTTTCAAGTTGCTGTCTTTGGCCCGTTTAATTATGGCAAGTCAACTTTGCTCAATGCAATGCTTGGAAATCGGGCTTTGCCGATCGACCTCGTGCCCACTACAGGTGCTGCCATTTATGTCAACTACGGCGAGGAATTGCACGCAAAAATAACCCTGAAAGACGGCACGGAAATTAGCGAACCGGGGACTGATGTTCTGAAACGCTACGCCATCCTTGACGACGCGAGACAAATGCGGGATGATGTCGCGGCCGTGAATGTTTACTGTCCCCATCCATTCCTGCAAACCGGTGTGGAATTGCTGGATTTACCGGGAACCAACGATCGGGAAGAACAGGATAATTTGGTTCGGGATAAATTGCTAACGGCTGATTTAGTTGTGCAGGTTTTAGATGCTCGCAAATTGATGACTTTAGGCGAACGGGAAAACTTGAGAGATTGGTTGAGCGATCGCCACATCAACACTGTCGTCTTTGTTGCCAATTTTCTCAATCTACTCGAACCAGACGACCAAAAACAAGTTTACAATCGCTTGTTGTTTGTTGCCGAAAGTTTTCGCTCGAACTTGCCGACCAATATCAGCAATATCTACCGCGTCGATGCTTTGCCGGCTTTGAGGGCGAGGCTGAAAGGAGATGTGGCGGCCGCCCAAACTACAGGAATTGCCAGCTTTGAATCGGCTTTGCAAAGTATTGTGGCAGCTCAACAGGAACAACTAGCAGTTAAGTTGCCCAGAATTGAAGCTATAGCTACTAAAATTTGCCAATCTCTCCGAGCCAAAGCTGAAACTGTCACCGCAGAAATAGCTGCTGCTCAACAAAAGCACAAAGACAAAATTGAAATTAAACAAAAAGCTGAAAAATTGATATCAAAAGGCTTTCAAGCCAGCGTTTCTGACTTCGAGATTTGGCTTTACCAGCCCACACTTTTGCAGCGGTATCAATCGGAAATGGCGCTGTCGCTTCAGGAAGGGAGTTTTGATGCGTGGAAGCTAAAATTTCAGCGAGAGGTCTTACATCAGCAGCAAACCATCGCAGAATGGGTAAATAAAGCTTGCGAATTCTTTGAGAAAGAACAGCCGATCGCCCTTTTGATTTCGTTTCCCCCAGCCCCACAAGTCAGCTTACCCGAACCGCCGCCACCTCCACCGCAAAAGTCGATCGAGGGCGAAGTGGCTCCAGTGGCGATCGCCACCGGCTTAGGTTGGCTATTGGGCGGGCCTGTGGGAGCCGCAGTAGTCGGCGGTGCTAGCTATATTTTGAATAAAAGAACAGGGTATGAAAAGCCGCCTGAATCGTCTGAAGCTTATCTAAATCAAGTAAAGGAAATTTGCAGCGAGGCTGCTAAAAACTATCTCGCTCGCTTCAGCACCGATACTTTTTCCATGCTGCAACACTACAAGGAAATCGCCGGAAAAGTTATCAGTTTTCAAGACAGCAAAGAACCGCTACAGACAAATATTCAGCAATACCAGATACAGTTAATCAATAATTTGTTAGAAAATATCGAATCCTGCCTTCAAATGACCAAATCTGTAATTAACGGCAAATGATCCGAACCGACATTTCGGCCAGTACGAATCTTTAAAACACCAATTTCTTTGCTGACTAGAAAGTGATCGATCGGAATATAAGCCAGCGGCATAAAAGTCGGCCAAGTAGGTAAAATGCCAAACCCCGATCGCGCATTTCGCAAATTTCCGGTTTTTACCATATTTTTGTAGAACGGCGACCACATTGTGGTATTTAAATCCCCAACCACAATCAGCGGATTTTTTATTTGGGCTGCATACTCGCCGATGGCTGCTAGCTGTTTATTGCGATTGATAAAACTCTCCTGTTTGACTGGCACAGTCGGATGAGCAAGAATCAGAGAAATGATTTTACCTTGAAATTTAACATCCGCCGACAAGCTCTTTCTTCGCGTTGAAAAGGCTTTAACCGAAGAATTTTCTAAAGGCAGCTTGCTGTATATTGCACTGCCAAATCTCTCAGATTCTTGCTGGGTAGAAGAGTAAGGAAAAATCTCGCTTAAAACCGATAACTGTTTTGCCCAAGTTGAGTTGACTTCCACAAAAACCGCGATATCAGGTTGTTCTGCTTTAACCAGCGATATCACCTCAGAATATCGCCGATTAGCCCTTAAAACATTTGAATGCAAAATCCGCAAGTTGTGTCCGGGAGTTGCTCCGGCAACTGCTGGCGCTGGAAAATACCAAGGAACAATTTCCGCCAAATTAATAATAATGCAAAATGCGCTCACCAACAACCATATTTTTTTTGAGCGCACCAGAGCGAAGAATATAAAAGTAGAGAAACCCAGCAGCAGATATTGTAGTTTAAAATGAGAACTCAATTCAAAAAAAATGTTGAATTGTCCTAAATAACCGACTATTGACAATACGGCATTGACAGTTGCTGCGATAATAAACCATTTTAAAATTATGTGCTTCAAGCTAATGTTTTTGTTGGGCGTGCTGTGCATCACCGCCCATTTGAGCTTAATTTTGAGGTCGTTGGTAATCGGCAATTTATCAATTTCTATTACCAGTTGTTCTGGCTGTTCCAACTCGCACCGCTTTTGATAAAACCTCACTAGCAAGCTATCTACCACAAAATAACTAACAGAATTGGCAACAAATCCTACAAATACCAACACACCTAAACCGATCAGCATACCAAAGGAACCGCCGACTTTGACCAAACCCGACCAAACGGCTGCATCACCTGTTTTTCCTGTAGCTAATATGGCGATAAAGAGCATTAAAGTCGGCAATCCGATGGTGATTGTGTTTCTGATTAATCTGTCCATTATACAATTTTATATTTTATATTTTAGAGGGAAATGAATGATGCAATTTCTATAGTCAGCACTACGGACTGGTTGACTTAATAACGGCTTGACAAAATAAATAGACTCCTTAATTCTCATATATTTCTAATGGTAAGTTGTCGGGGTCTCGGAAAAATGTAAACCTTTTTTCGGTAATTTCGTCAAGGCGAATTTCTTCTACTTCTACTTGTTGGGATTTTAAGTAAGCAACTGATGCTTCTATGTCCTCAACTGCAAAAGCTAAATGTCTCAAGCCACAGGCTTCAGGATTGTTAATTCTTTCAGGAGGATGGGGAAAGGAAAAAAGCTCGATGGTGTCGCCGTTTCCGACTCGCAAATCTAGTTTGTAAGAATTCCTCTCGGTTCGGAAAGTTTCTTTGATAATGGAACATCCCAATACTTCTACATAAAATTTTTTCGAGGCTTCGTAATCCGAGCAAATAATCGCCACATGATGTATTGCTTTTATTTTCATCTGAAAAAAGTTAGTTATAGCTGAAGGAAGAAGGAAGAAGGAAGAAGGAAGAAGCAGTAACAGCAATGGTTTCAGCCATTAAGAATGTCAATAGCGTCGGGCGCGGTTGCTATAGTTGGGTTTTTTTTCAACAGCACAGCACGCTATTGACAATTATATTTGACGATCGCAGACTCTGCCAGAAACCCTGCTAAATTCAGCGCGATCGCCCTTTATTTTCCCCCTTCCAAATCTTAATCTAAAAATTTCTGCAAAAAAAGTACCCTACTTTGATAAAATGAGAGTTTTGCAGTCAATCACCCAATTTGCATCTCAGGAGACAAGGATTATGGCCCGTATGTATTACGACACCGACGCGAACCTAGACCTCTTAGCCAACAAAACGATTGCTATCATCGGCTACGGTTCCCAAGGACACGCCCACGCGCTTAACCTCAAAGACAGTGGCATGAATGTCGTTGTCGGTTTGTATCCCGGTAGCAAATCTGCCGCCAAAGCAACCGACGCGGGTTTAACAGTTCACCCGGTAGACAAAGCAGCCGCCGCCGCTGACTTCATCATGATTTTATTGCCCGATGAAGTTCAAAAAACTATTTACAAAGAACAAATCGAACCGAACCTTTCCGAAGGAAATGTTTTAGCATTTGCTCACGGTTTTAACATTCACTTCGGCCAAGTTGTTCCCCCTGCCAATGTAGACGTAGTAATGGTTGCCCCCAAAGGCCCCGGACACTTGGTGCGACGGACTTACGAACAAGGGGAAGGTGTTCCGAGTTTGTTTGCAGTATATCAAGATGCTTCCGGTCAAGCGCGCGATCGGGCAATGGCCTATGCTAAAGGTATCGGTGGCACCAGAGCTGGCATCCTGGAAACCACTTTCCGCGAAGAAACAGAAACGGATCTTTTTGGCGAACAAGTAGTTTTGTGCGGCGGTTTGAGCGCATTAATTAAAGCTGGATTTGAAACTTTAGTTGACGCCGGATACCAACCGGAATTAGCTTATTTTGAATGTTTGCACGAAGTTAAACTTATCGTTGACTTAATAGTAGAAGGAGGTCTCGCCAAAATGCGCGACAGCATCTCCAATACCGCAGAATACGGCGATTTAACTCGCGGCCCCCGCATCGTTACGGATCAAACCCGCGCCGAAATGCGGAAAATTCTCAGCGAAATTCAATCCGGTCAATTTGCCCGCGAATTCGTTCTGGAAAACCAAGCTGGCAAACCAGGTTTTACCTCCATGCGCCGTCAGGAAGCAGAACATCCTATTGAAGAAGTTGGTAAAGATTTGCGAGCTATGTTTAGCTGGTTGAAAAAGCAAGCCTAATCAATTTTAGATTTTAGATTTTAGATTTTAGATGGGAAGACCAATCTAAAACAGCCCTGGAGGCATAACCTCTATCTGTAGGGTGTGCAATGCACACCTTACCGCTGGGAGGAAAATCTAAAATCTTAAGTTTAATCGATTACAGATTAGAGAGTGGATAAAAAATCTCTAATCTACAATCCAAAATCTAAAATCGTACTGTTGGGTTTCGCTTCGCTTAACCCAACCTACAATACTACAAGAAAATGGCTAGGTATTGTTAGAGAAACCGGGTTTGTCGTTGGTAGCTCAAAACTATCGACTCGGGCTAGGACTTTTTTGCAATTTATCAATATCCTGTTGCCTTTTCTCGTTGAAATCTCTCGGCCTCAACCAATCTGGCCACAACCCGACGAAGAACTTTCGGCTTGCCACGCTAGTATCTCTTACAGGTTTGGGGAGAAAAGTTAAAGTGTCACCGTAAAGGGTAAATAGGGCTGCCAACAGAAGCAATAACGGGATAAGATTTTTTTTAGGCATCGCAGTTTGGGAGTAGAGTTTGTGGAAGCAGTTTGTTATATTTTGCCCTTGCACGGAAAAAATATATCAGAAACAGCTTAAGAAAAAAATACACCCTTCGGGGCTAAGCGGCCGCCCATACAAAAGGAAAAGCTGCTAGTCGTAATATCGTTTCCGCTGACATCGGAATCATAATTTTCCGAGTGCCGTGGGAGCTTCCCGTGTGGCTCCGTGCTCTCAGGAGCGACCGAGAAGACGCACTCAATTATAATTTCCATGTCACCTTATTTGATATTACTACAACTCTTAATAATTAGTTATTAGCTGAGGACTAATGATTAATTACTAATCACTACTTATTCCCTTTAAGAAAAGTTTGCACTACTGCATTAGTTTCAGAGGAAATTTCTGTTACTAGCCGCACCGGGATTGCCGATGTGGAAGCAAATTGCGCGTATTCTGGTGTTAGAAAAACTGCATATTTATCAGCTTCAGCAGTTAGTTGCGCGGCGGTAGCCAAACTTACAGCTTTAATATAATTGCGTATGCTAACAGCTTGGTCGCCGACTACTTCATCCCCGGTAATTACTGTACTCGGTCTACGAACCTGGTTTAAAGTTGTACTGGGATCTTTGACACTTAAATGGGTTCCTCCTACCAAACCAACTAGCCATTTAGGAGATGGAATTTTCGGAAAGCCTGCAATTTGTTCGGCTAAGGCGGGAGTTGTTTTGTCCGCAGAAGATGCTACTATTAAGGTGGGAATTTGAATTGCACTTAAACCCGTTTCTCCAAATAATAATGATGTGATCGGATTCATGGCGATCGCCCTTTTAATCCTCCCATCCCGCAATTGATACCGTTCTTCGGGCAATCCGGCCGCCGCGCACTGAATGCCTTCGCCTAAGCTGAACCCAATCAAATCCCCCTGACACCTTTGTTTGAGTGCGCTCAATTGCAGTTCGGCGCCGGCCAAGGACAAGGCTGTAGCGCCGCCAAATGAATAGCCAATTATTACCCATCGGTCGATCGCAATTTTCCCCTGCAAGTTATCATCAGTTTGGTTCAATTTTGTCAGTTCGTCGAGTACAAAACTGATGTCTTTGGGACGGTCTAAAAACTCTTGAGGAGCTAGCAAGGGACACTTCCCCGCCATCGCAGCATTGGTATTTGTCTCGTTGCTGCCCGGATGTTCTAAAGCTGCTACTACATAGCCGTGAGACGCCAAATGCTCGGCTAAGTAGCGCAAATCGGTGCGGACGGAACCCAACCCGTGAGAAAAGACGATCGTCGGTTTGTCGGCTGTCGCAGCTTCCGACAAGTACACATCAACTGGAATAAGTCGATTGCGGACACTATCTTTCAAATCTAGCGCCCGTACCTGCACCAAATTAGGGCCGGGCTGGGTTGGATCGAAAGGCAGCTTAAACGCGGGTTTAACCGCTGCTAACTGAGGTGCGATCGCCGCCATAAAGCGCTGAGTTTGCCAAAAACTGGCATTCATATTTCCCAAAACTGTGAAAGCTCGATCGAGATCCACCACTACTCGCGAGCTCGGATAAGATTCAATGAAACTCAATACCGATAAGCCTTCCGGCGCGTTTGCTCCCTGCACCAAAGCCGCTCGCAGCGCTTCCACACCGGCACCGTCGCGCCTGGGTATCACTGTAGTCAAATCCGTCAGGATGGCAGTCCCGATGCCCGTATTTAGCAAGTTGCTCAGACCTACTACATTGAGGGGAATTTTCGCTTGCAGCGCCCGAAAAATTTTACTCCGCTGTTCCTCAGACAGGAGATTGGCATAAGCTTGCAGTCTGGCGGGGACTTTTCCTGTTTCTGCGAGTTCGCGCAAATCCGCCACCGATATTGACGATTCTAAAATACCTTTGCGGACAACAACCGTTTCTGCTGCTTTTACAGAGGATGTCGCGCCACTCAAAGGGCTGATCGAAATCGAACCCAAAACACTCGCCACTGAAGAAAACCATCTGAAATTTGGTCTGATGCTCATTTTTACCTTATTGAACTAGAGGGGGTAGATCACCATATTCTCAAAATTCTCCCAGATACCGAGATATTGTTCTAGATGCCGAGAAATTGCCTCCATCGGGGTGCGATCGGCAAAGCCTCTACGCATATTTACTGGCCGATCGCACATTCCGTACCTAAGTGCACTTCTTGTGCGGGTGCTAATGATGATGAGTTGAAGGATTTTTTAATCGGCAGCCCAAAAAATACCAACTTCGCGAGTGAAAAGAGCGATGTAGTGTATTTCTGAACCGCGCAAGGGTGCGGAAATTTTGCTAGCAATTCCGTTGGATTAGGATTAAATATAAGACTTACACAATTGTCAGAAACAGGGCTTAAATTTTAGGTATGTAGTTGCGCTTGTGCGCTCTTTCTTAGCTTAGGAAAGAGCGAGTCTATCGCAACTCTAGCGGTTCTCAAGCGTGGTGAGGTATGGGGGCGAACCCTATGCCCTATGCCCTATGCCTATGCCCTATGCCCGCCAGAGCACCTCATGTTACTGAGAAAGGCTATACATACCTTTGTTTAATTTGCCCGTTGGCTTTAGTCCTAAAATATTAACCGCAGATGAATGCAGATTCATAACATAATCTGCGGTTAAACTCTTCCTCAAGATACAGGAAAATAAACAACAAGCATCGAAATGTTTTGGTGAGTGCGGGCGATCGCTTCCGGTTCTTTGAGAGTTCCCGGTTTTTCCCACAAATTTTGTTGCTGAGAAATTGTTGTTAAAATCAGCAAATCGTGTTCTAACAAATTCTGCGAAACTAACTTGATAAAATTTCCCCGAACCCGATTTACTGGTATCTCAGAGAGAATTCCCACCTCCGCCGCACTTTGGTTGCTTTGTTCCCGTTTTGTCGCCACCAACAACACTTGCAAACTCGCCTTGAGTTCCTCGGCCAAACTCTTAGCAATATCCACGGTTTCCTGAAATCCAAACCGAGTCAACTCGCTGTCAGTTACCGCCAAAATAACTCTGGCTGTATTCTGGAGAGGATCGGGAAATCGAGCAATCAGTACGGGTACGGACGATCGCCTTACCACATTGTCAATGATGCTGCCAAAAAAATTGTCGCGAGTCGTAGAAAATCCCTTCCAACCGCAAACAATTAAACTAGCCTCGCGTTCGGTTGCACTCCGTAGGATTCCGCGATCGATCGCATCATCTATCCTCGCGATCGGTTCAACCGCACAAGCAGCCGCATGGGCGACAGTTTCCGCAGCCGTCAAAAGTTGAGTTTGCTGCATTTTATCTGCCGGTGAAATTGCTTCCCCGCGATCGGACAAAATATGCAGCGGTAGCAAAGTTCCCTGAGATGTTTTTGCTAAAATCAAAGCCAAACGCAGCAAATTATCTTCCGTATTCGGATTAGCAACAGGGACTAAAACTCGCTGTCCCCATGAATGCTTTCCCGAAGTAGCAGTCGGCAAACTCGACCCCGGCTGCTGCATTTCTTGACCCCACCGAGATACAATCCAAGGAGAAGCGACACAAGTTACTAAAATCATGGCAATGATGCCGTTCACCGTTACGCGATCAACCAATTCAATGTCAAAAGCAACCGTAATTGCAGCCAAAGTAGAAGCAGCTTGAGCAACAGAAAGACCGAACATTACCATAATGTTCGGAAACTCAAAACCAAATAATTTCCCCGGTAGCCAAGCTGCCAAAAACTTGCTTACCACCTCTGCTAAAATCATCACCGCCGCCACCAACAAAGACTGTGGCTGCTTCACCAAAATTAGCGGGTCAATTAACATCCCCACAGAAATCAGAAAAAACGGCACAAACAGCGTATTGCCAATAAACTCAATCCGATTCATCAGCGGACTCATTTTGGGAATAATTTGAGTAATGGCAATTCCCGATAAAAATGCACCAATAATTGCCTCAATCTCAATTAGTTCTGCTGCGTAAGAAACTAGAAATAGGGTAGCCAGTACAAATATAAATTCGGCATTCTCGTCGTGGCCGAATTTCTTAAAGAACCAGCGACCGATTTTGGGGACTCCCCACAAAGTAGCAAAAGTATAGATAGCAAGAGATGGAATGAGAACCAGCCAAAAATCGAGCGTGAGATTTCCTTTGTAAGCTTTGACAACAATTGCCAGCACCAACAGTCCCAACACATTGGTAATTAAAGTTCCGCCCAAAGTCGCAGTAATAGTCTGAGTTCGCATCAATCCCAATTTGGTGAGAATTGGCAGCGCTAAAAGCGTGTGCGTAGCAAAACAAGAAGCGACTAAAATTGCAGCCAGCCAGCTATATCCCAACAGCAGCATTGCTCCTGTCCCCAATATCATCGGTAGCGAAAAAGTAGCCAGCCCAAATATGACCGCTTTGTCCGCATTGAGTTTGAGGTCGTCGAGGCTAGTTTCCAGTCCCGCTAGGAACATTAAAAACAGCAATCCTACAGTACCTAACAAAACAATAGTAGCGTCCCGTTGCAGCAAATTGAGACCGTTGGGCCCTACAATTACGCCAGCAATAATTAAACCGACTATTCCCGGCAGTCGCAAGCGCTCAAATACCAGCGGTGCGATTAGCATGATTGCTAAAAGAACCAGGAAAACGGGAACGGGAGCGGTAATCGGGCCGGAAGTTAACATGAATGTCACCCTAAATATTGGCAGCGAACTGCTACCATATTTAAAAGGAAATAATCAAAATGTCTATCAATCTAAAGAGGTATTATCAATAAATTACAGCGTAATTGGTAATAAGTATGACTGGGCGATCAACTCGGTTTATTAGTCAAATATGGGATGGCTGACTAGAAAATTCTGCAATAAACCGGATTTTTTGTTCGCCGCGCACAAGTCCTGATTTGGCATACCCATAAAAAAGGGAAACGTGCTTTTATTTCTTGCTCTTCCCTATTTAAAATCTAAAACGGGGAAAGGTTTCGCCGCTTCCATCTGCGCCGCTAAAGCAATTAAAGTAGCTTCCGCCGCAGGCCGCCCGATAATTTGAATTCCCACGGGCAAACCGTTGTTATCTAAAATGGCAGGAAGTGCGATCGCAGGCAAACCACTAGCATTAAACGGCGGACAAGGAGCAACCCAATTAATAATTCGCTGCAAAGTTTCTTCAAAGCTCAAATCCGCCCACTCCCCAACCCGGATTGGCGAGTGCATATAAGTCGGCAAAACTAACACATCAAATTTTTCAAAGAATCCCACAATCCGCCGTGAAATCACCTGCATTTGATTCACCGCCCGCAAATATTCCCCAGCGGAAATAGTTCTTTCTAACAGCCAGCGATTCATCGGTTCCAAAGCAGGGCCTGGAATGCCGCTTGCCGCCGCCCCAGACTGCCAAATTGCGATAAACGGTTCGATTAAACCCGTAAAATCAGGACATCCCGGTTCGACATCGTGACCCAAATCTGTCAGTAACTTGACGGTTTCGAGTACCGCTTGCTGACAGATAGCCGAAGCCTCGCCCACAGGGGAAATACTGGTAGAAAAAGCAATTCGTAGCTTGCCTAACTCTTGAGTGGAAGCTTCTAAAAACGTCGGATTTGAATCTGGTAGCCAGTACGGATCGCCTGTTGTGTAGCCTGACATTACATCCAAAAGTGCGGCGGCGTCAGCTACAGTGCGCGCCAGGGGGCCGTTGGCAGAAATGCCGCTGAGGTAATCTCCGACGGGGGCCCAGGAAACTCGCCCCCGGGATGGTTTAATGCCCACTAAACCGCAGCAGGAAGCTGGGCCTCGGATCGAACCGCCACCGTCTGAACCTTGGGCGATCGCGCATAAACCCGCCGCTACAGCCGCCGCTGAGCCGCCGCTGGAACCTCCGGGCGTATACTCTAAATTCCAGGGATTGCGCGCCCGCAGGAAACCTGGGGGTTCGGTGTAAGGCAATGAGCCAATTTGAGAGGTTGCTGTTTTGCCCAGAATGTTAAATCCCGCTGCTTCGATGCGCCATACCACTGACTCGCTGTAGTTAGATATGTTATTCACCAAAGCTTGAGTGCCATAGGTACAGGGAACGCCGGCAACTGGTGTCAAGTCTTTAATCGCAATTGGTACTCCGAAAAAAGGTGGCAATTCCTGTGGCTTGTTTAAGCCAGCTAGTTGCTCGGTTTGAGATTTAGCCAGGGCGATCGCCCGATCGGCGCTTACTGTAAAATAACTGCCAAGCTGAGGGTTTAATCGATCGATCCGTTCCAAGTAAAGATTGACAATTTCTAAAGGCGACACTTCCAGGGCGCGAATCGACTTCGCCAACTCCAGAGCAGGAGTAAAAGCCCGATCGACAGAATTCATCCGTTTAACTCCTTAATAGTTTGGCAAAGTATAATTTAATACTGTTGAGTTGCTGCAAACTCTTTTCCTTAAGAAATTTATCCAAAAAAGTCAAAAGTCCATATGTGATCATATATCGAGAGTGATGGCATCCTCCAATTGGCAGAATATTTCCTTAGTAGTGCAGCACTACGACCCTATCTTGGGATAGACTGAGAACAACAGTTAAGCTTTTGTGCAAGACGCGCACAATGGCGATCGGCATTGTTCAACTCCCACAAATCATCTGTTCGAGTCAGCCTTCTCACCAACTTAAGGTAGCGCATATGACACAACAGCATCCGCCAGCTCCTCGCCCGCCCGTACCCGGAGCCCCCCCACCGCCAGGAATGCCCCGCCCTCCAGCTCCAGGGATGCCCCCCAGAGCAGCAGGAATGCCGCCAGCACCGCCGCCTGCCGCACCAGCACCAGCAGCGCCACCCGCACCAGCGCCGCAATCCTTCGCCACACCTAAAAGCCAGAGCTCTAGCAGCGGCGGAGTTCCGAGTTTGAAAGAGCTAGTAATCCGAGCCAAAGATGAAGGAGTATCCGACCTTCACCTCGGAGTAAACGAAGTTCCCCGCTTCCGCACCCGGGGCGAGATTGCCGACATCGGCTATCCACCGACCGATTTAGATACGTTTTTTGGCTGGTTGCGGGAGTGCATGAGCGATGAAGAAATTGAAATTTTCCAAAAAACTCTAGACTTTGACGGCGCTTTCGACTTCGGGTTCGTCCGCATTCGGATTAGTTGCATGGACTCCTTGGCCGGCCCGGCAATGGTGCTGCGGCTAATTCCTGCCAAAATAATGACACTGGAGGAATTGAAACTGCCGGAGGTCTTTAGAAAAATATGTGGCTACCACAAAGGGCTGATTTTGGTAACAGGCCCGACAGGTTCGGGTAAGTCTACCACCTTGGCCGCGATGATCGACTACATCAATAAGAATAAAGCCTACAACATCATCACGATCGAAGACCCCGTAGAATTCGTACACGAAAGCAAAAAATCCTTGATTAAGCACCGGGAAGTCGGCAGGCACACCCTCAAGTTTATGAGCGCTCTCAAAGGCGCTCTGCGACAAGACCCGGATATGCTGCTAGTAGGAGAAATTCGGGACAGAGAGACGGTGGAAATCGCCCTCAAAGCCTCTCAAACCGGTCACTTAGTTGCAGGAACCCTGCACACCAACAGTGCGGTTAAGACCCTGAACCGGATTCTTGATATGTTCGGGGCGGAAGAACAGGATGCCATACGGGTTTCAATTTCCGAATCCCTAGTGGCGATTATTGCTCAACTGCTGTGCAAAACCACAGACGGAAAGCGGGCTGCTTTCCACGACGTTATGATCAATACCGACGTGGTTAAGGAATACATTCTGAAGGGCCAGAATGAGGAAATCAATCAAATCATGATCAAAGATACTTATGAAGGCATGACGACGATGAATAAGTCGCTCTACGGCCTTTATCAAGAAGGTCGGATTACTGAAGAACTTTGTGTAGAGAACTCGCCGTTTCCGAACGAAATGGCTCAGATGCTCCGAGGTCGAGTTTAAAGGTCGAGTGTTAACAGTTAACTGTTAACAGTTAACTGTTAACTGTTAACAGTTATTGGTGTACTGAATTGAAAGTCGATCGCCCGATTTTGCCAGAAATTTTTAAAGGCATTGCGCTGTTTACACCAGGGGGAGACTTAATCTATTGCATAGACCCGCACAAGCAAACTCGCTGGCATTTGCAGTTGTGCGTAGCTCTACAGGAGCTCCTCGGTTTGTCGGAACCCCCGCATTTTCTGATACCTTGCTACACGGCAACCGTTGACTCCTGGCTCGATCCAGGCGATCGGCAGGTGCGGGTTGTTGCCGAGGCTTACCCCCCCGTGCTGCGACATCAAACGCTGCTGAACGCCATTTTTGGGACTGGCGACTTAGTGTGGCATCCCCGGAGCGAAGAAATGTGCGAACCGATGGCGATTGCTACTTATCACGAAGAATTCCCCGAACTTTGGGAAAATCACGACTTAGTTGTACAGTATGCCAGCCCCGAAGCTCGATCGGACTGGAGCAGTTCCATAGTAACTCCCTTGGGCTTTCCGCAAGCGCAGCAAACTCGGCTTCCCAAACCAACAGCACTCACCCCACCGCCACAAACTCAAGGGTACGTTTTGCGTCTGTTTGTTTCCGGCAGCAACCCCAGCACCGAACGCACCCTAGAAACTTTACACCAGTTTTTAGAGCAATGCCTCGATCGTCCCTACACTTTAAAAGTAATTGATGTTTTGAAACATCCAGACCAAGCTGAGGCAGATCAGATTTCAGCAACTCCTACTTTGATTAAAATCTGGCCGAAACCCGTGCGACGAATTGTCGGCGAATTGAACGATGATGAAAAAATAGTGCGGCTGCTGAGCTATTCGGAATTTTAGATGGGGGCGAGGATTTTTGCGATTATTTAATAGGGGCGATCGCGGTTTTAGTAGCGATGGAATTAACAACATTTAGTAATTCAGTCCTAGACGCAAAAAGTGGTGTGGCGTTCTACTTGTATCGGTTAGGTGTTATGGGGCTGTACACCCTAAATATAGAGGTTCTGCATCCATGAGTGAATTGCGGGTGAGGAACTGCACTTACCGCGAATAATTAGGTTAACTTACTTTGCTGAAAAATTGCGGTAAGGTGGGCCGAAGAGCACCCTACCTTACCACAATCAATCTGGTAATCAGGAGAATTGAAAACCGTGCCTGATGTCAAAAAGGTCGATCGACTTAATCAGGAACACAAACCTCCGGAGCGCACAAACTGGGGAAATCCAAAGTTGTGACTTCCAGCGTATCCAACTCAACTTTCCGAATTACATGATTGTTCGTATCAGCAACAAACAAATGAGGCCCGATCGCACTCAACCCTGAAGGTTCAAAAAATCGAGCCTTGAGACCTTTAGCATCAACCAAACCTGCTGTACCATCTCCAATCATTGTTCTGCACGTACCGCCCCGGTGGTCGATCCGCTTAATTTTGTGATTATAAGTATCAGCCACCCAGAGGTAATTTTGAGCGTATTCAACACCCAAACAGTGCTGCAACCTTACCTCCTCAGCGCGACCATCTTTATCCCCAAAACCAAACAATTCACCGCTACCGCAAACAGTGCGAACCTTCGGGTCTTCATCTATACCCACAGCACGAATCGAACTAATTTCGCTGTCGGCAACAAACAACTCCGATCGATCCGTAGACAGGCCACTGGGCTGAGAAAAAGCAGATTCTGCAAGATTCCCGTCAACACAGGATTCTCGGCCAATACCTGCATAAGTGCCGATCGTGCCAGTGTCTAACTGCATTTCCCAAATTTGGTGGGAACCCGCCATTGCAATAAAAAGTCTATTTCCAACTCTTTCTAAATCCCAAGGCGAATTCAATTGCGTTTCTAAAGCCTTGCCGCTGCGGGGTGAAATTTCGTGACTTTGTTCGCCCGTACCAGCAACAGTTTCTACCCGTTGAGTGGTAAAATCAATCTTTCTGAGAGCATGATTTTCCGTATCAGCAACATATAGAATTTGACTTTCTGCATCAAAAGCCATACCTTGAGGTGCAAAAAACTCAGCCTCTTCAAAGTCCCCGTCAGTTAAACCCGGTTTGCCGCTACCGATGACGTGCAGCACTTCACCTTCGAGGGTGCTGACAACAATCCTATTGTGTCCAGAATCGGCAATAAATAAGCAAGAACCGACTAAGTTTTGTATGACTGAATTAGCAGGCCCTGGCAATACAGTTTCATCTACAGATTCATTTTCCTGACTCATTTCGCCCAAAAGCGCAACCTGTTGGTGAAGGTGTTTTGCCTCCGTTGCAGCGATCGCAAATGCCAGCACTTTTCCGGGAAAAGCCAGCGGTGTTGATACAGGTTTGCGCTGTTTTTCTAAGCTAAAACGCAGTTGTTTAAAGTTGAGCGCATTTTTATCTTTGTATTCAGCAATTAACTTGCCAACTAACTCGTCAAGTGCTTCTCTATTGCCTTCGCCGGAAACAAACCCAACGACATAACTTTCAGGATCGATAACCATTAAAGTCGGCCAAGCGCGAACCGCGTAGCTTTGCCAAACTTTCATGCCGCTGTCAACGATTACAGGATGTTCGATATCGTAGCGGAGGATAGCTTGGCGGATGTTTTCTACTTCTTTTTCGTTTTCAAATTTAGCCGAGTGAACGCCGATAACCGTGAGGGAATCTTTATATTTTTGTTCGAGGTATTTTAAGTCTGGGAGGACGTGCAAGCAATTGATGCAGCAGTACGTCCAGAAGTCGAGGAGGACGACCCGACCTTTTAAGGATTCAATGGATAAAGGTTTCTCGGTATTTAGCCAGGGGTAGTTTCCGGGGAATTCTGGTGCTCTGACGCGAGGCATGGCATCTCCTGGGTAGGACGTGAATGATTTTTTTACTTCTTTAATTTAGCGGGAAGTTTCGCAGGATGGGAAGAAAGCTGATTAAATCAGGGTTTTTGGACATAGGCAAGATGCGAGTGCGACAAGAGGGGGGCGAGGGGGGCGATCGCGTGAGAGTTTTCTTGATTAGCGATCGCTGCTGATACCTTAATTGAAGGCTGTTGCGGTCTAAAGTACCAAATTGGCGAGAGATTTATCTAGCTTGTCTCTGCTGATATTTTCCAAAATAAGCAATACTCCGTTAATTTTGGTCGGGTCGATCGCACTTACGATCGAGTTAACCCACAGATTGATATTCTGCGGTTCTCCTTGCAAAGGCAATCTTGACGCGATCGCAGTAATATTGTTCTCATTTGAGTGGTAGACGGATTGTAAATGTACTGCCTTTTCCTAACTCACTCTGGACTTGAATGCTGCCTTGATGAGCCACTGCGATCGCACTTGCAATCGATAGCCCTAATCCAGCACCACCCGTGGCTCTAGAACGATCGCTCTGCACTCGGTAGAAACGATCAAAAATTCGCGTTTGCTCGGCTGGGGCGATACCAACACCCGTATCTTGAACTTGAATTATGGCTTCCTTGTCGGTGCAATCGAGGATGGCAAGGATTAGCCCTCCTGGGGGAGTGTAGTTAATCGCGTTGGTAATTAAATTCGTCACCATTCGGTAAAGTTGGGCTTCATCCCCAAGAATTACAACGGCTCGCGAAGCACGAATTTCTAACTTCAATTCCACCTCAGCCACCATTGCTAAACCTGCAAGTTCTTCTACTAAATCGCCGATCAGATAGTTGAAACAGCAATGCTGCAATTGAGTCGGAATCTGTTGTTGCTCAATTCTACAAATAAACAATAAATCTTTCACTAACCTAGAAAGGCGGATGTTTTGTCGTTCAATAATATCCAGGTTTTGACTAACCTCCGGTAAATCTTCAGCCTGACGAGTATCCTCAACAGTAGTCTGAATGACAGCCAGAGGCGTTCGCAATTCATGAGCGGCATCGGAGGTGAATTGTTGCATCTGGCGATAGGACTGATAAATTGGTCGCATCGCTAATCCAGATAACCACCAACTAGCTCCTCCCACTAGCAGCATGACCAAGGGTAAGCCTAAAAAGAGCAACAATTGCAAGGTGTTAAGATAGGCATCCCATTCTTTGAGCGATCGCCCAATTTGCATATAACCCCAAGGCAAACCGCTGTTTGTTCTTAGTAATAGAGAAATTTGATAAAAGCGATCGCCATTAGAAAGATGCAGAATTTGCCAAAACTCTTTTGGTGCAAAGTTTTCTAATACATCCGGCTGCTCTCCAACCTTCCCTAATATTCGCCCAGATTGGTCTAAAAAGCGGAGATAATATCCCTCCTGCTGAAACACCCTAGCAGTATGTCGCGCCCCGTTATTGCCTGAAGAGTAACAGTTTTCATTCCACAGACATAAACCGGGCAAAATAGTTTTCAAGCTGGATGAAAGCTGTCCCGGTTGTTGTAATTGTGGTTCGATAGTGTCATGCAGCGTTCCGGCTAAGGACTGTAGTTTTTCCTGGAGGATGTATCGCTGCGTGTGAAACACAACCTGATAGACTGCAACACCGCATATACCTAACAACAACCCAATGACGATCGCATACCAACCCGCAAGTTGCCAGCGCGTGCGGTTAAATAGCTTGTTGGATCGCATATTATTTGTTGACTGTTGACTGTTGACTGTTGACTTCTTCCTTCTACTTAGTTACTTGTTCAAGCGATACCCGAATCCATGAACCGTTTCAATCATCCCGTCGCAGCCATAATCTGCCAGCTTGCGGCGCAACAGACGAATTCTAGCAGCAACTACATTGCTCATCGGGTCAGTATCAACATCCCACAAACGAGTCAAAAGTCGATCGCGCGTGAGGATTTGGTTCGGATGCTGCATGAAATATTCCAGTAACCGAAACTCATTAGCCGTCAGAGGAATCACCCTTAGCTGTCCTTCGTCATCCGTAGTGCAGATGATGGATTTAGTATAGTCAAGCAGCAATCGCCCCACCTCAAGTTGGGCAGGATTGAAATGGGGTGAGTTTTCTGGCGACAAACTCCGTCCCCGTCGCTGAAGAGCCCGCAACCGGGCTAACAATTCTGCTTTAATAAACGGTTTCATCAGATAGTCATCAGCACCCGCATCTAGCCCTGCCACCATATCTTCCGTGCGATCTTTTGCCGTCAACATCAAAACGGGTAAAGGATTATTCTGCTGGCGCAAGCGTTGGCATAGTTCGACGCCAGAGATTTCCGGCAGCAACCAGTCAAAAATTGCAACCGTGTACTCGATCCATTGGTCTTGCAGATAGTTCCAAGCAGTTGTGCCATCCTGCACCCAATCCACCAGGTACTTTTCGCGGCTCAAGGTGCGTTGCACAATGGCACCCAAATCGGGTTCGTCTTCCGCCAGCAGAATTCTCATTTAATCGTTACCTCATCTCCTGTCGTTGGTGGCTGCTCCACGTTGTAGTTTCTCAGATCGGGCACTTTCATCACCCGTTTAGGCATCAGAAACTTCCCAAATCGAGCATACAATGCAGGTAGAACCAGTAGGGTGAGAGCAGTTGAGGTAAAGAGTCCGCCGAGGACGACGATCGCTAGCGGCTGCAACAATTCCTTACCAGCCCCACCGCTTAAAACCAGGGGAATCATGCCCAATGCCGAGGTGAGTGCTGTCATCAGAATCGCCAGCAACCGTTCCATCGAGCCTTCGACAATGACTTTGGGAAGTGGCATTCCTTGTGCCAGTTTGGTGTTGTAGTTGTCTACAAGCAGCAACCCATTGCGCGTCGCTACGCCAAACAGGGTAACAAAGCCCACCATTGACGGAACTGAGATAACGCCGCCCGTCAGCAGGACTGAGATAACACCGCCAACCAGGGCTAATGGTAAGTTGATCATAACCATCAGCATGGCAGGAACGGATTTCACCGTGAAGTACATCAATACTGCGATCGCTAGCACTGCTAATATTCCGAAAATTAGGAAGTTTTGAGCAGCCCGTTGTTCCGACTCATACTGTCCGCCGTACTGAATATAGTAGCCCTGGGGCAGTTGCACCGATTGCTTGACCTTGGCGCGAATGTCACCGACGACCGAAGCAACATCGCGTCCCTGTACGTTGGCTGACACTACAATTAAACGTGAGACATTTTCCCGGTTAATCGTGTTCGGACCATTGCCAAAGTCAACCTTTGCTACCTGCGAAAGCGGGATGATTTGACCTGTTGGGGTATTAACTTGGAGGTTGCGAATCGTGTTGAGATTGCGACGGGCTGATTCGTTGACCCAAACCAACACATCGACCAACTGTTGACCATCCGGCACCTGACCAACCACGCGACCATTCAGGGCTGTTTCCGTGAAATCGGACAATTGGGCGATCGTCAATCCGTAGCGAGCGGCTGCATCTCGGTTAAATTGAATTTGTACTTGACGGATCGGTATTTGGGGCTCAAGCTGAAGGTCTACCAATCCCTTCACGTCTTTCATTGTCGTTTCGATTTGTTCTCCAATGCGGCGTAGTTCTTGTAAATCGTTGCCGAATACTTTAATGGCGATCGCACTCCTGACCCCCGACAACACTTCATCCATCCTGTGACTGATAAATCCACCGACATTGGTGGCAACTCCCGGAAACTGACCCAATGCCTCCCGCAAGGCTTCAATCGAGGCAGCACGGTTTTGCATCGCAGCTTCACTCAGTTCCACGTCCAAGTGTGCCAAGTTCACCGATGCGGCATCCGGGTCGCCCGGAGCACGCCCTGCCCGGAGTTGTACTGATTCAAATCGGCGGTCATCCTTAAGGGCGGTTTGAATCGCTAAGCCAACGCGATTGGTTGCTTCGAGTGAGGAACCCGGATAAAGGGCGATCGCATTCATCAGCGATCGTTCCTGGAACGTTGGCAGAAAATCCCGTCCTAACGTCGGCACAATCAACATTGCCGCCACCATTGAAGCTGTGGCCAATCCTAAAATTAAGGTAGAGCGACGCATCGCCATTCGCAGCAACGGATCGTAAAGTTGTTTAGACCACCGGGCTAGGAATGGTTCTGTCGTCTGCATCCGGCTGTGGGGCAGCAGAATGGCACACAATGCAGGGGAAATTACTAGGGATTCCAGGCTGGAGATGATGACCACCACCAGATAGGCAATACCCATTGGGGTGAAGATCCGCCCCTCTACCCCAGAGAGTGTGAAAATCGGTGAAAAGACGATAATCCCAATTAACGTCGCTCCAATCAGCGACTCGCGCACCTCCTGAGAACCCTCAAAAATAATCTCTAGTGGTGGCTGGGGATTGGGCGAGAGGCGATTTTCCCGTAAGCGGCGATCGGTATTTTCGCAGTAGACGATCGCATCATCCACTGCTGTCCCGATCGCCACTACCAATCCGCCGAGGGTCATGGTGTTGAGTTCCAGCCCAATCCAGGAACACACTAACAGCGAGAACAGTAGCGTGAGAAAGAAATCCAGCAAACAGATGGTGAGGGTGCGCCAGTTCATCAGAAAGGGAATCAGAATGGCTGCGACAATCAAACTGCCTTCGATCAAGGCCGATCGCACATTACCAACCGAGGCATCAATGTAGGCATCTTGCCGGAAAGTGACATTCGCCTTCACATCCTTGGGTAAGCCCGGTTTAATTTCCTCCATCGCCTCGATGATGGCTTGCGTGACGGTGGGACTATCCACCAAAGGTTGCTTGTTGACCATCACGACCACAGCCCGTTTAGTATTCCAACTGGCATCGCCTCGCTGGAGTGCAGCCCCAATCTTCACCTCTGCCACATCCTGCAGTAGAATCGCTTTTCCTTCCTGCACCTTGACGACCGCTTTTTGCAAATCTTCGATGTTCTGGATTTGTCCCTCGCCCCGAATCACCAATTCTCGCTCGGGGTCAATCAACAATCCACCGGCGGTTTTGGCATTTGCCTCGTTTGCCGCCTTGACGACTTCCTGAAGGGAAACCTTCAACGCTTTGAGTTTTTCAGGATTAGCAATAACCTGAAACTGCTGAATTTCTCCGCCGTAGACTAGCACTTGCGATACGCCTGGAACTGCCAGCAAGCGATTGTTGATTTTGCCATCCACCAAACGCCGTACTTCCATGATCGATGTAGTGTCTGACGTGAAGGCATATTGAATCACCGTCCCGATGGGGGGAGCTAGGGGCGATATCTGCGGTGTACCTATGCCTTCTGGAAGTCGGTCTTGCGCGTCCTGCAAGCGCTCTGCCACGAGTTGACGAGCTTGATAGGGGTCAGTTCCCCACTTAAACACCACCCGCAATACCGAAATTCCTACGGCTGAGGAGGTACGGACGACTTCAACTCCTGGTGTTCCGTTGACCGCACTTTCTAGCGGTAACGTCACCAACGATTCCACCGCTTCCGGCGCAAGACCGGGGGCTTCGGTCTGTACTTCTACTTGAGGGGGCGCAAAGTTGGGCAACACGTCGAGGGGCATTCGACTTACAGTATGCAGGCTCCAGATGGTTAGGGCGATCGCCCCGAACACCACTAACCATCGTTGAGCAATAGACCATTTGGGGATGACGTTTAACATAAGGATGACATTTGGATAGCATGAGGCAAGCTTTTAGGAGACGGAGTAAAGAGATTTACTCACTCGCGATCGACTGTTACCAAAAATCTTGGTTTTTGAATGTCTACCGATCCTTGCCTTTTAACCCAAAGAGGGCGAATCCACCCACCAGTAAAACTCCTGCGCCTGCTACCCACATCAAAGGTGACGATCCTTGAGCAGGCTGCGTTTCTGCTTGCGATGTAGCGGCCGATGCTTGCGATGTAGCGGGCGATGTAGCGGGTGATGCCTGCGTTTCTACTTGCGATGTAGCGGGTGATGCCTGGGTTTCTGCCTGCGGTTTACCTCGCAAGGCCTCGGAGTACAAAAGCGTTGCCCCCTGCATCACAATCTGATTTCCCGGAACTAAATTGCCTTCTTTAATTTCCACCACATCTCCAGAGTCGGTACCAGCCTGAACTGAGATGGGTTTGTATGTCGTTCCCTCTTGGATGTAGACGAGCTTTTGCCCATTGGCATCAATCAAACTGGTGCTGGGAATTTTTAGAATACCTCCATCGGTCGTGGGGGCGATCGCCTCTGTCTTAATTCCCAATGCTGCCGCCTTATTTGCATCGACCTCAATGGGTTGCATAATCTTCGCCGCATCGCCACCTGCAAACTCGTTGTCATGCCCAACGTGCGCCAGCAGGGGAGTTGGAGCCGTCCACAACATTAATCCCAAAACAAAACTAGATCCGTAACGGACGATCGATAACAAACTTGAATTTAAATATTTCGATAGCATGGAAATTTCCTCCTCACATTTAGCGAACGAGTGTGATGAAAACAGCCACTCCTCTCAAGAGCAATCTATTCCTTACTTCAGAGTTGTGAACCTTCTCCCGCTAGGATGTCAGGGGGAAATAAAAATTTGATGAAAATTTGAGTCGAAGTCTAAAATTAGATACCTCTAAGCTGTTGCGGCCTTTAAATTGTATGTCAAAAAAAATCAAAGTCTTGTGGGGAGTAGGGTTGGGCGTCCCGCCCGCCCTGAATATACAATTCAAATGCGCGACAGCTTATACCATTGCTCACTAACATGAGGTGAAAAGAGGGCATAGGAAGCGCCCACACCTCACTTCTTTGAGAAATGCTCTATTCCCCAAAGATTACAGCCACATTATTCCGAAATAAATCTAACAGCAACCGCCGCCGTTATAATGCCAAGTCGAATCAGTAATTAACACCTTATCCGGCATCAATCCCCCCAACTTCCCAGCAGTTTTATCGCAGACAGCCGCCGGAACTCCCCGCTGCAAAACGTGGCCTGCCCCGTCATCAAACAGCTCTTCAGACCCCGTATAAATCGCCGTCTTGCCAGTGAAAATGCAAGCTCCGTCATCCGGTACATCCACTTTGAAAGACACCGAATCCAGGCTTTCTAACAGCAAATCCGCATCCAATTGATAATTGTGTTTGTCCAGCAATCGGTAAGGACGGCGCGCCCGCACTTCGACTTGCCCAAAACCAACGTCTACAAGGTGTTGAACGTATTCTGCGTAGGTCAGAGCGCCCGACAAACACAAGGCCCGCAAGCGTTCGTCTTGCTTCAAATGCTGCGGAATTGGCCGAGTTGCGATCGGATCGCTCATCAACAATCTACCACCCGGTTTTAACACTCGATAAGTCTCTTTTAATGCTTTAGCTAAATCCGCAGGTTCAAAAATATTAAACAAGCAATTTTGTGCGACAACATCTACAGAAGCATCCGGCACTGGCAACGCAAAAGCATCGCCTTCTATAATTTCCACAAAACTAGCATCAAACCAATCATTTTCGTGGGCGGCAATTTGTAAGTTTCGTGCAGCCGCATCTCGCATTGCTGGAACCGGATCGACGGCAATAACCGCTCCTTTGTGTCTAGAAAAATATGCAAATTGTAGTGCTTCCAAGCCGCCGCCGACGCCTACATAAAGCACGAAGGGATTGCCTACAAGTTCGGCGGCGTGAACGGTTGTGCCGCAGCCATAATTCATTTCTTGCATTTGTTCGGGAATTTTTAATCCTGGCAATTGCAAGGGGCTGCTTTGGACGCAGCAAAGTCCGATTTGGGGTGTTTCAGCAACATCGCTGTAGAATTTGGCTGCTGTTTCGAGGTAGGTCATTTTTTAGTGTCCTAATTTTTGATTTTTGACCGCAGATGGAGCACGGGCGGGACGCCCATGCCACGAATCCCAGAAAGTTTTTGTTAGGTGGCAAATTCGACTTTTTGTTCGGATTTGGGCGGATTTTCTGGTTGGGAAACTGTTGTTTCGGGAGAGGCTAATTCGCTGGTTGGCTGGCTAGGAGTTTCAGCGGCCACTGGTGGCGTTGGCGGTACAAGATTGGGAGACTGTTCTGGTATCGCGGGAGCAACTACTTTTGGTACTGGAGCTTTTCCTGTTATTTCTGGCAGGGTTGGTGGCTCTGAAGGATTAACAGGTTGGGGTTCTTGACGCAGGAAGTTGCGGAACCGATTGTAGTATCCTTTATATTCCTGTTTTTTTGTTTGGGGAGATGCTGTTGGGATCGGTTCTATTATTTTAACGGGTGCAACAACTTTGGGGGTTTCTAACTGGGGAGTTGCTGTCGGTGTCGGTTCTATTACTGGAATTGGTTCTACAATTTTAGGGGTTTCTAACGGTGGAGTTGCTGTCGGTGTCGGTTCTATTACTGGAATTGGTTCTACAATTTTCGGCGCTTCGAGTTGGGGGGTTGCTGTCGGTGTCGGTTCTATTACTTGAATTGGTTCTACAATTTTCGGGGCTTCGAGTTGGGGGGTTGCTGTCGGTGTCGGTTCTATTAGTTGAATGGGAGCAACTTCGGGAGCGACTGTTGGCTCTAAAGTCGGTTGGGTAACAGGAGTTTCTGGAACCGCTGGTGAGGGTTGGACAACTGGTGTTTTTTCTAATGCAGGTGTCGGTGTCGGTTCGGGGGTTGGGGTTGGTGTGGGAGCGGGGGCTTGGTAGGTTGGATCGACTATACCGCGACTTTCTGCTGCTGTTAGTTCGCCCCGCACTAATTTTGAAAGAGGCTCTTGACCGAGCGGTTGGAAATTTATCAGTCTGACTGTATTATTAAAGGCGTTTTTGACGATATTTCCCCGCTCGTCAATTAATTCTAGCTGTACCCAGTTTTTGCCTGGTTTGAATCCTTTAAGATATATAGGTTGCCACTGGTCGATCGCAAAGCTTTGGCCGTTGACTGTGGCTCTAATTTTCCAATCGAGTATTTCATCTTGGGAATTTTCTTGCGCCATTTGGTGCGGGGGGGCATTTGTCAAGTAAAAGTCGAGCAGGATGGGTTCTGCCCCGTAGCTGCCCTGCGGGCTGTTGTACGTTAATAGGGGCAATCTTCTATCGGGATTGTTGTCGTCTGTTTTGGTAAAAATGTGAAAGGTGGTTTGAGCCACGGCACCTTCGTTTTTAAAGCTTTCTTCCCAAGGGCGGGCGGCTAACACTTGCAGGGTATGGGTTCCGGGCTCTAAGTCGGAGAGCGTTAAAGGTTGGTTGATGTCGTAAACTGCTGCATAAGGTTGGTTGTCTAATAAAACTTGCAGATGGGGGCCCAAACCCAAGTTTGCATCTTTGAAAATGGGCAAATCCTTAACTTGGAACTGAACAGACACATTTATATCCTGAAGCACTTCGTCAGGTTTTGGATTCAAAATACTAATTTGAGGCTGGTAGATTTCTAGAGCCTGACGCAGTTGTTGAATGGCTTCTGGGGGAGAAACCTCTGAGATTCTGTTTACTGGGGCGGTAGCTGAGCCGCTCTTGTTCCCTGGTTTGGGCAATTCGGGATTGCCCAAACCACAACTTGCTAAACCCAAAATTAATACTGCTACTGCGAACAATGCCAGCAGCCTGCCCGCAACCGTTCTGTGCCAATTGATCCCAATCACGCAACCATACTCCTAGAAGCCTTCTCATAGGGAACTATAGCCCAAAAATGAATTTAGTATTGGGGAATTGCCGGCTTTGGAATTCCAAAGCCGCGTAGGAGCCCGGATTGAGGCAGCAGCGGGCAACCCATCCTCTCCCACTCTTAATTGCCGCAGCCTTTTTCCCAAACATATATCTACAAATGAGTATTCCTAAATTACCTTATCTTTGAGTTTTGTAAAGTTAATGGCAGTACCCCTTGACTTTTTTGAGGGACTGTGGGATTTAAAGGCGTTATTACATCAAGAATTGAGCCTTTTTTAAGTATTGTTAACAAGCGATTAATACTCCTCTAGCAAGCTTATAATTCATAAAACTCCCTCAAAAGGAGCAGCCGTATCAAGTCTGAATCAAGGATGCGATCGGCGGCTGCAGATAGCGAGAAGAGTTAGCAGTACCCAGTCACATTGTTAGCGACACTGGGAAACTGGCTTCTTCACAGAAGCAAAATGCTTGGGGAGACGATGCACCTGCGTCTAGCTCTGCAAAGAGTAAAGTGCAGTGAAGTGTCGGCTTTTTCGAGAATCCCCCGCCTAATCAAGCGTGGGGAGTGTCCGGTACAGTGTTCAGTTCTCGTTCCTTGTCTTACCGAGAGGAGAGTCTTCATGACCATTAGTCCTCCAGAGCGAGAGGTAAAAGCTAGGGTAGTAGTCGATAAAAATCCGGTTCCAACTTCTTTCGAGAAGTGGTCAAAACCCGGTCATTTTGATCGCACTCTAGCTAAGGGGCCAAAAACCACCACTTGGATTTGGAACCTCCACGCTAACGCTCACGACTTTGACAGTCATACAAGTGACTTAGAAGACGTTTCGCGCAAAATCTTTAGCGCTCACTTCGGCCACTTGGCAGTAATCTTCGTATGGTTGAGCGGCGCATATTTCCACGGCGCTAAATTTTCCAATTACGAAGCTTGGCTGACAAATCCTACAGCCATCAAGCCCAGCGCTCAAGTGGTCTGGCCGATTTTTGGTCAAGAAATTTTAAATGCAGATGTAGGCGGCGGCTTTCACGGGATTCAGATCACCTCTGGTCTATTCCAACTGTGGCGCGCCAACGGCATCACTAACTCATACCAGCTATATTGCACTGCGATCGGCGCCCTGGTAATGGCAGCTTTGATGCTGTTTGCCGGTTGGTTCCACTATCACGTCCGCGCTCCGAAACTGGAATGGTTCCAGAACGTGGAATCGATGATGAACCACCACTTGGCAGTTTTGTTAGGCTGCGGGTGCTTGGGCTTCGCAGGACAACAAATTCACGTTGCTCTGCCGATCAATGCTTGCATGGACGCGATCGATGCAGGTTCACCGCTGACAGTCGGCGGCAAGCTGATCAAAACAGTTGCTGACATCCCTCTGCCGCACGAGTGGATTTTGACACCGGGCTTGATGGCTGACATCTACCCGAGTTTCGCTAAAGGTTTAACCCCCTTCTTCACCCTCAACTGGGGCGCATACACAGACTTCCTGACCTTCAAAGGCGGTCTGAACCCGACCACAGGCGGTTTGTGGCTGACTGATACAGCACACCACCACTTAGCTTTGGCAGTGCTGTTCATTGTTGCTGGTCATATGTACCGCACGAACTGGGGCATCGGCCACAGCATGAAAGAAATCCTAGAGAACCACAAAGGCCCCTTCACTGGTGAAGGTCACAAAGGTCTCTACGAAATCCTGACTAATTCTTGGCACGCGCAACTGTCGATTAACTTGGCACTGATGGGCTCTCTGAGCATCATCGTCGCCCAACACATGTACGCGATGCCTCCGTATCCGTACATCGCGACGGACTACCCGACTCAGTTGTCCATCTTCACCCACCATATGTGGATCGGCGGATTCCTGATTGTTGGAGCAGCCGCTCACGGAGCAATCTTCATGGTTCGGGACTACGAACCGAGCGGGAACGTCAACAACCTGCTCGATCGCGTGATCCGTCATAGAGATGCGATCATTTCCCACCTGAACTGGGTTTGTATATTCTTGGGCTTCCACAGCTTCGGTTTGTACGTTCACAACGACACGATGCGGGCTTTCGGTCGTCCTCAAGATTTGTTCTCGGATACCGGGATTCAGTTGCGTCCGATATTTGCCCAGTGGGTGCAAAACATCCACGCTTTGGCTCCGGGCACAACCGCGCCTAATGCTACGGAAATCGTTAGCCACGCTTTTGGCGGCGGTGCAGTAGTAGTCGCCGGCAAAGTAGCGATGATGCCGATCGAGTTGGGTACGGCGGATTTCATGATCCACCACATCCACGCTTTCACCATTCACGTTACAGTCCTGATTCTCTTGAAGGGCGTGTTGTTTGCACGCAGTTCTCGCTTGGTTCCTGACAAAGGCAACTTGGGCTTCCGGTTCCCTTGCGACGGCCCCGGCCGTGGCGGCACCTGCCAAGTTTCTGGTTGGGATCACGTGTTCCTAGGCTTGTTCTGGATGTACAACTGCATCTCGATCGTGATTTTCCACTTTAGCTGGAAAATGCAGTCGGACGTGTGGGGAACAGTATCGCCAGACGGCACAATTTCTCACATTACCGGTGGCAACTTCGCACAAAGTGCGATCACGATTAACGGCTGGCTGCGGGACTTCCTTTGGGCGCAAGCTTCTCAGGTGATTCAGTCCTACGGTTCGGCACTGTCGGCCTACGGTCTGATGTTCCTAGCTGGACACTTCGTCTTCGCCTTCAGCTTGATGTTCCTGTTCAGCGGCCGCGGCTACTGGCAAGAACTGATTGAGTCGATTGTTTGGGCTCACAACAAGCTCAAGGTAGCTCCGTCGATTCAGCCTCGCGCTCTGAGCATTATTCAGGGTCGGGCTGTGGGTGTAGCTCACTACCTCCTAGGAGGAATTGTCACTACGTGGGCATTTTTCCTAGCGCGAATCATTTCGGTAGGGTAAACTACCCCTAGGTTTTGGATTCTCGATTTGGGAGGAATCTCAAATCGAGAATCCAAACTCCGAACCGAATCCCTTCAATTTTGTTCAGGATTCAGGATTAATCAAGGCTTATGGCAACGAAATTTCCAAAATTTAGCCAAGACCTTGCCCAAGACCCGACCACACGGCGGATCTGGTACGGGATTGCCACAGCACACGACTTTGAAAGCCACGATGGCATGACCGAAGAAAATCTTTACCAAAAGATTTTTGCTTCTCACTTCGGCCACGTAGCAATCATTTTCTTGTGGACATCGGGCAGCCTGTTCCACGTAGCATGGCAAGGTAACTTTGAACAGTGGATTAAAGACCCTCTAAACGTCCGCCCGATCGCTCACGCGATTTGGGACCCGCAATTCGGCGCTCCTGCTGTAGAAGCTTTCACTCAAGGGGGCGCTTCTAACCCGGTGGATATCTCTTACTCCGGTGTCTACCATTGGTGGTTCACCCAAGGGATTCGGACAAACGCCGACCTGTATCAAGGAGCTATCTTCTTGCTACTACTGGCCGCTGTATTCCTGTTCGCAGGTTGGTTGCACCTCCAACCCAAGTACCGCCCCAGCTTGTCTTGGTTCAAAAATGCTGAATCTCGCCTCAACCACCACTTGGCTGGTTTGTTCGGTGTCAGCTCTTTGGCTTGGACTGGTCACATGGTTCACGTTGCTATCCCCGAATCTCGCGGACAGCACGTAGGTTGGGACAACTTCTTGTCTACCCCACCTCACCCGGCCGGTTTGGCTCCGTTCTTCAGTGGTAACTGGGGCGTATACGCCGAGAATCCAGATGCAGCAAACCATGTCTTCGGTACTTCCGAAGGCGCTGGAACCGCAATTCTGACTTTCTTGGGTGGCTTCCACCCTCAAACAGAATCCCTGTGGCTGACAGACATCGCTCACCACCACTTGGCGATCGCAGTTCTGTTTATCGTTGCCGGTCATATGTACCGGACTAACTTCGGTATCGGTCACAGCATCAAAGAGATGTTGGATTCTAAGGCTGGTTTGGTCGGCGGCAAGAGTGAAGGACAGTTCAACTTGCCTCACCAAGGCTTGTATGAAACCTACAACAACTCGCTGCACTTCCAACTGGCATTTCACCTCGCTGCTTTGGGCGTAATTACCTCCTTGGTAGCACAGCATATGTACGCGATGCCTCCCTACGCTTTTATAGGTAAGGACTTCACGACTCAGGCTGCGCTTTACACCCACCACCAGTACATCGCTGGATTCATCATGGTCGGCGCTTTCGCCCACGGAGCTATCTTCTTGGTGCGGGACTACGATCCTGAAGCAAACAAAGGCAACGTGCTCGATCGCGTGTTGCAGCACAAAGAAGCGATTATCTCTCACTTGAGCTGGGTGTCGCTGTTCTTGGGCTTCCACACTCTCGGCTTGTACGTTCACAATGACGTTGTAGTCGCTTTCGGAACTCCTGAAAAGCAAATCTTGATTGAACCAGTGTTCGCACAGTTCATCCAAGCTGCTCACGGAAAAGCTCTCTACGGCATGGACGTGCTGTTGTCTAACCCTGACAGCATTGCTTCTACCGCTTGGCCGAACTACGGAAACGTATGGCTCCCAGGCTGGTTGGATGCGATTAACAGCGGTACTAATTCTCTGTTCTTGGCGATCGGACCTGGCGATTTCTTGGTTCACCACGCGATCGCACTAGGCTTGCACACCACCACCTTGATCTTGGTCAAGGGCGCTCTTGATGCACGCGGTTCTAAGCTGATGCCGGACAAAAAAGACTTCGGTTATGCTTTCCCTTGCGACGGCCCCGGCCGTGGCGGTACTTGCGACATCTCTGCTTGGGACGCGATGTACCTGTCTGTATTCTGGATGTTGAACACCCTAGCTTGGGTAACGTTCTACTGGCACTGGAAGCACCTGGGCATCTGGCAAGGTAATGTGGCTCAGTTCAATGAGTCTTCTACCTACCTGATGGGCTGGTTCCGCGATTACCTCTGGCTGTATTCTTCTCAGTTGATCAACGGTTACAACCCGTATGGTACTAACAACTTGTCAGTCTGGGCTTGGATGTTCTTATTCGGACACCTTGTTTGGGCAACTGGTTTCATGTTCCTGATCTCTTGGAGAGGTTACTGGCAAGAGTTGATCGAGACTTTGGTTTGGGCTCACGAGCGCACTCCTTTGGCTAACTTGGTTCGCTGGAAAGACAAGCCTGTTGCTTTGTCGATCGTCCAAGGTCGTTTGGTTGGCTTAGTTCACTTTACTGTGGGCAACGTCCTCACTTACGCGGCCTTTGTAATTGCCTCGACAGCCGGGAAATTCGGGTAACTCTGAACTCTGGTTTCTAGGTAATTAAATGAAATCCCCTGCCTTCTGGCGGGGGATTTTTTTAGGTATTTTGGTTAACTGAAGCTGTTAATCAGGAATCTGAGGGCGATCGCGCTGTCCTCTAAACCTCATTTTGGGTAATAATAGAGAAAAGCCTGAGTCTTCAACATGGTTCAACTGTCTTCTGACTGGAATAATGAGGCTTATGTGTCTCTGCATCTGGTTCAGACAATGCTGGAAATGGCAGGTTTGCCTCGCAAGAGTAGTTATTCTCACTGGATTCCAGAGTTTAAGGTTAAAGTACCTAGGCTGACTGCCAATAGTCAGTTAGTTTGGACTCAAAAAGAAGTTGATTTCTTAGTAGAAGACTTGAGTAGGTATATTAACTTTCTGGTTGAAATTAAGACGGCTAAAACTCGACTTGATGCGGCAGCTCGCATTCAGTTACAAACGTATCTGAAATACTCTAATACAAGATTTGGGATACTGATTGACCCTTTTTCGGTGGAGGTTTACGAATATACACAAGGACTCCCGACTCTAAAGTGTAAGCACAATATAGAAAACCCAGAACAAGTTCAACCAGTAGCAAATTTCGTTAGAAATTTTTTGGATACAGTTAAAATGCGTACAATTGCAATTTACACAGCTAAGGGTGGAGTTGGCAAAACCACGTTAGTCGTTAACATCGCTTATGAATTAGCCAAAATAGGTAATAGAGTTTTAGTTGTTGACTTGGATGATCAAGCTAATGCTAGTTTATCTTTAGGAGTTAATAAAGCTGATGAGTTAGATAATGCTACCAATCTGAAAGAGTTTGTCCAAATTTTGGATTCCTTTAAAGATCGAAAAGAACTCATTAATTTTTTAGAAGACTATGATAAAGAGGGTTTTAGCTATAAGGAATATATTCAACCTTCATCTTTAAATAAAATTCTCAATGTTGCTAATAGTACAAAGGGAAGAATTGATGTTCTCCCAAGCAGTTACAAAACAACAGACAGTAGCATTTTAAAATTAGGTGTTTTTTGGCAGAAAAAACTTGACAATGCCCTGTGGAAATCAGGTTTGTCAAACGATTATGAGTATGTAATTATGGATACGCCACCTAGCTTGACTGCTGTTACTCAGAATGGTATCCTTGCTGCTCAGTATGTAATCATACCGTCCCAGATGGAGTATCTCTCAGTATATGCAATTAGGATACCCATAAAAGATGCAAAAGAGATTCACGATAATACCGATGGTAGGAGAGGAAATATTTTAGGAATAATTCCTATGATGGTTGAAAATGTTAAGCTGCACACTACTATAAAAGCTTTAGTTTCTAAGGTATTTCGAGATATCCCTCTTCTTCCAGAGATAAAGCGAGCTACCGCTGTTGGTCAAGCTTCTCACGATCGCAAACCTCTTTCTTTATTTGCTGAGCATAATAGAACAGCGAGTAGTGTAGCAGCACAATTTTCAACTTTGACCAAACAAATAGTCAACCAAATAGATCACTTAGAAAGGAATAGCAGTAAGTAGCATGGTCAACTTTTACAAAAAAATTGAAAGCCAACCTTCTTTTGTAGTCTTAAATCAGATAGAAATTGCTCAAGAAAATTCAGGCACTTCAACCTCAATCATCAAAAAAGTTTCGCAATCTCTAACAGATTGGAACTTTAACCTGTCTCTGCCTATTGTTTGTCTCACCGATGAAGAAGATAAATACCATTTGTTAACAGGTTTACCAATCTATGAAGCAGGTAAAGCAGCCAATCTAGTCAGGATGTGGGTGTTTGTCATTGCAGCTAAACAACCAGAAGCAGAAAAGGCCATTGAACAAGCTGTTTTGCAGTCAAAGCTGAATGAAAGAGTTGTTGAGCCTCAAGACGTTACAGATTTCTTGGATTTTATTAACAATCCAAAATCTGACCTTACCTCAATCCCTGGCGTTAAAGATGGATACGCAAAGCTGATCCGCGATAAGCGTGTTTACAGTTCTCTGGAAGATATGCAGAAAAAACTAGGTGCTAAGCGCGGCTTAAATTGGCTAAGAGCATACAAGCAATCAAAAAGCTAAGCTCGCCATTTCTTGAAGTTTTGAGAAGTGCGATCGCCCCGAACCTCACTTGACCAAAAGTGCGATCACCCTAATCCCCTCAAATCTCGCCATTAACCTGCATTTGATGCACCTGATCAGCCAACTCTTGCAAGCGCTTTTCGTCCAACTCATCGATCGCCAGCATCCCGACATAGATAATTTCCTTAAGCGTTAGCCGGGTTGCTAGCGCCTTTTTCTGCACAAGTTCCTTAATTATGGGGCTAACCCCAATGGCGGTACTGGCTCTAGTCACAAAGGTAACGGGAGATTAACAACTTTGACTAAATCTTAGCACCTTTAAGCTGAGCTTTTATCTGCGATGCAAAATGCTTAAGCGCGTCTTGACAAGATGAAACACTAGGGTTTATAGTGGAAACGTGGAAAGGCCGATCGACCTTTTCCCCTCAAATCTCGCCATTGACCTGCATCTGATGCACCTTGTCAGCCAATTCTTGGCGGCTTTCCTTATCGAGTGCATCAATTGCCAGCATTCCCAAGTACACGACTTCCTTCTGAGTTAGTCGGGTCGCTTGGGCTTGTTTTTGAATGACTTCCTTAATCACGGAACTGACCGCGATCGCCGTATTAGTTTTTGCCACGAAGAATAATCAACGATTAATAACTTTCCTTGATGTTACCATCCTCAATCCGATTAACTACAATAATGTTTGACTAACTACAGTTAATCATGCTATAGTGTAAAAAATACAAAAAAGCCATCGCCCCCGGTCTAGACAACTTAAGGGCGATCGACCTATTCCTCCAAAACCTCAACCAAATCCTCAATCATCACATCAAAAGTCCGAGCTAACTTCCGCAGGCAAGTAAAGTCAACCATTGCCATTTCAGGACGACGAGCATAGCTTCTGACAGTGCTATAAATTACCCCGGAACGATCGGATACTTCCTTAAGCGTCCAGCCCTTCTCCGCCGCTAGTTCCCTAATTTTTAGCCTGACTAAACCCATGCTTGACAGTTGATGCAATTGCGTCGTACAATGTTATATGTAAAGAGCGATCGCCCCCCGGCCTGGAAAACTAAAGGGCGATCGTCTGTAAAACCTAATCTGGACAGATTATTTCTTTCTATCAAAAAGTGCATTTGCCATATCCAGAAGTCTACTAACCATATCCAGAGGTGTACTAGCCATGATATCAGAAACTCCGGCAAAATCGCGAACGATCGCAGAATCGAGAATAATTCACAAATCGCCAATCCTGCATCCGCTGGCGAGATTCGTTACCGAAGAAACAGTTGCACTCCTGTTCAATATCTCAGCAGAGGAGATTTACCGCATAGAATGCTGTCGCTACATGGTTTACGTTCACGCCAAAGGCATCAGCCGCTTTGTTAGCTACGCCGATTTTCCTCCTATTTTACAAGTACAGCCGATCGCACTTCAAGATTTTGGCAGATGGTACAAACGCTGGAAAAGCAAGCAAGCACCAGCATTTTGGACGAAATTCTACACGTACAAGTTCAAAAAAGCTGTTTCAGTTGACAGCTTGCTAGAGTGGGGCCAATTGGTAGCTACTGTTAAATCGGTCATTTCTGGGCCCGCGCTGCAACAGCTACGAGATGCCTATACCCAAGAAAAAGATTTGATGGAGAAATTTTAAAGTGCGATCGCCCCGACGAGCAACTGCGAGAATGGACAAAGGAAAAATTAAAATAAATGGCTAAGTGAGAAAATGGAGGTAGAAAATGGACAATCACCATGCCTAGAAAAATTCGCGAGTTAAAAGCTCAGATTACCCGTGAGGGCTTTATTTATTTGCCAAAACGCGGAAAAGGCAGCCATGAGAGATGGCAGCATCCTTTGATTGGGAAGACATTAACAATTCCAGGCAAAGACGGAGATGATGTGCCACGCTATTTAGAGAAGCAGTTGGCAATATTGTTAGCCGAACTCGACGAGTTAAAGGAGGAAGATTCATGAATCGATACAGTATGATCGTCCAATGGTCTGACGAGGATCAACTTTTCCTCGTGACGATTCCAGAGTTTGCCGAGCGCGTGGTCATGCCCTGTACCCACGGCCAAACCCGCGAAGAAGCCATCCGACATGGCGAAGAAGTGCTCGAAATGTATCTAGAAGCTTGGCAGGAAGAAGGTGAACCCATCCCCGCACCTAGCATTCTTCAAATCGCCTAGAAAACCTCATCTTCGATTCCCAGCCACCATTCCCCCAGATTCATTAAATCTTTGTGAAGGTCAGTAAGTTCTGTCATATACTCTTCAGCAGAAATCTCCGAGCGCCTTTCTTGCAATTTTTTCAGCCGCAGTTGCACCAACAGCCAAGGTTTGGAAATCCCGTCCTTTGCTTCGATATATTTGGCTAGATCTTTGCTGTCCATAGTTATTGGGGAAGGGGCATAGGGTATCGGGCATCGGGCATTGGATATTGGACAATTTTACATTTTAGATTTTAGATCAATTGGTAATTTTAATCTAAAATCGGATGGGGCCTAGTAATCGGTAATCATTAAGCTGTCACGCATTTAAACCACTAACGAGGCTTGTAGGGTGGGTCAAGAGTGAACACTTACGCGAAGGATGCGGGAAACACTTCTGTACTGACGCACCCTACTATCGTCTTTTAAATGCCGAACAGCTTAGGAGTTTTTGCAATAACAAATTCCCGATGCCCGATGCCCCATTCCCAATGCGCGAGGACTACCTATAATCCGAAGTCTGAATATTCTTGAGCTTCGCAGCATATTTCATACCGTATTCCGGGCGACAGAAGCGATCAAGCTGAGCCTCAAAGAATGCCCTATTTGCCTTCAAATGCTTCGGATTGGGGTCATCCAAAGGATACAAAAGAGCCGTCCGCAACGCTTGAAACACTGCCGAAGTAACGCAGTACATCGATCGCTGAAATGTCACTCCAATTTGATTGAGAATATCATCTTCGCCGCGACAGCGCTGTTTGTAGAAATCCATCAAATAAGGCGGCAGGAAATGCAGCATATCTTGTGCTAGCAAAGTCGGCGGAATCCCCGCCGTACCTACCGGGAATTTGTCTGCATACAAAACTCCGTAGTGGAAGTCTTTTTGGTCGTCAGGAACTTCCTTAGCTTGAGCATTGTAAGATTTGGTTCCTCGGAACGGTGAAGTGCGATAAAATACAGCTTCCACGTAAGGTAACGCTGCTTCATAAAGCCAAGTGAAACCCTTAGATTTGGGGATGATTTCGTAGGTTTCGCCGTCGATTTGAACGTGGTGGTAAATCGGGCGTCCGGCGATCGCAAATATGCCATTTACTAGGAAATCCATCGCCTGCGGGACTGTCGTAATTTTCCCTTCGTCGTACAAGTCGGAAACCTCAAAAAACACCGGCGCCATGACTTCCCAGAATAAACCGAGATTGCTGTAATAAGACATTTGGCGGCACTGTTCTAAAAACATTTCGGGAAATGCTTTGTGAAGTGCCAGCATGAACGGGTCTTTTTTGAAGTAAGCTTTAATGGCCCGATCGGCATTAGCCTTATATTCGTCACTGTCCAAATAAGGATCGAATTGATTGGTAGGCACGTACAAGCCCCGGTGCCAAAGCATTGACCTCATGCACTCTTCGGCAAATTCCATGTTAATGCGATCGTGCCACAAATGGTGAAACAGCCGCGGGAGTTTACCAGTTTCACCCTTCTCCATGAACTCCAAGAGTTCCGGGTGAACGCTGCCAGTCCCGCGCCAAATCCGCAAATCTGCACCGTCACCTGCATAGTGATTTTGTAAATCTAAATACTCTTGGGGTAAAAAGTATTTAAAGAAAGGAAGCGGGTGTAAAAATACCCGTTCGGCGATGTAAAGCAAGTCCCGCCAGTAAAAGTCCATCGGTACCGCGTAAGCTTTCCAAATAGCGATGATTTGCATCAGATTTTCCGGCGTATCTGGAATCATCGCACCGCCAGCTTCTAGCCTGTGAATTACTTCGGCAAATTCGTGTTTGGAAGGAGGTAGTTTAGTTGCTGGTTTATTAGGGGTTTGTACCATTGTTTCTTCCTTTGATGGAGTGAATCTAAATATTTTGAATTATTGCAAAAAGCTGCGATTCTTTAACTGGTTTTCCGGCTCTGCTTGGGAACCGATATCCAGGCCGGCGAGCCGGAAAATTGGAGGCAGAGCCTCTGGATCTGCGTTTCCAGGCTCTGCCTGGAAACGAGTAGATGCTTAGTCTGCAGAGGCGGACTTCGTTTGTGTAGACGCGATTTCCATATCCGAGTGCTCTACGGGATAGCTAATAGCAACTTGGGTATTTCTGTCCGCCGGCAGAGTAGCCACGATCGCATTTGTAGTAGATTCGCTCCACTTGAGCAGCCAAGCAGGTTGAATTCCCAACACAAAAATGATGCCCGCCAAAACCAGCGCCGGCATATTTTCAGCAAACGTAACTGGAGGGTAGTAAGCCGTGGCATTGTCCAACTTCCCAAAACAGGTGCGGTTGAGCAGAATCACAAAGTAAACTGCTGTTAAACCCGATGCTAAAATGCAGAGTAAAGTTGGAATTGGAAAGATCGAGAAACTGCCTTGAAACACTAAAAATTCGGCAATAAAACCCACCAAACCCGGAATGCCGGCGCTTGCCATGCCGCCCAAAACTAACAGAGAACTGGCAGTGGGTAAACCCCGCATCGGGTTCATCAAACCGTTGAGTACGTCCAAATCCCGCGTGCCAACTTTGGTTTCGATGATGCCTACCAAATAAAATAGCAAAGCTAAAATTAAGCCGTGGCTTACCATTTGCCCGACTGCACCGATTAATGCCAACTTCGTACCCGCGGCGCAGGCAACGAGGATGTAGCCCATATGCCCGATCGAACTATAGGCTACCATGCGCTTGATGTCTTTTTGGGCGATCGCGCTCAAAGCCCCGTACATCACGCTCACAGTCCCAATAATCGCTAAAACGGGAGCTATAATCGACCAAGTTTCGGGAAACATCTGCAAGCCGAACCGTACTAAACCGTAAGTTCCCAACTTCGCCAGAATCCCTCCCAGCAAAATTGCTGTTGCTGGCGAAGCTTCGACGTAAGCATCCGGTAGCCAAGTGTGCAGCGGCACCAAGGGAATTTTAATTCCCAACCCAATTAGCAAAATTGTTAGCAGGATTAACTGCACATTTCTCGGCAATTCTTGAGTAGTAATTGCACTGTAATCGAAATTTAAAGAACCGCTCAGCCAAGCCACACCCAAAAATGCTGCTAGCACTAAAAGTCCCGAAACTGCCGTGTAGATCAAAAACTTCATGGCAGCGTATTCCCGCTGCTTTCCGCCCCAAATCGCAATCAACAGGTAAAAAGGAATTAATTCTACTTCGTAAAACAGTACAAACAGCAGCAAATTTTGAGACATCAAAGCTCCGGCAATACCAGCATTGATTAGCAAAATCAAAGCGTAGTAAAGCTGGGGGCGCTCCATCTTTTCGCCAGTGCCGTAAATGACTAATAGCGTCAGCAAAGCACTTAAAACCAGCAGAGGCAAGGACAAGCCGTCAATGCCCAAGTTGTAGCTCAAACCTAATTGTGGAATCCAAGGTAAATATTCTTGAAATTGCAGTCCCGAATTTGCTGGATCGAATTGAGTCAACAGCCAGATATTCAAAATGAAAATAGCTGCCGCAAAAGCCGAGGCTATTGAACGCAGACGCATCCCATTGATATTTCCGGGCAGGAACCCGACTACCGCAGCGCCCAAGGCGGGCAACCAGAGCAAGGCACTAAGCATAATGTGTGAAGAGTGAAGAGTAATATCAATTCCGGTTGCACCGGAATAATTGTTGACGGTTGACGGTTGACAGTTAACTCGAATTTACTATTCCGATGCTAACTTATTTGATATTAACTCTCAATTTAGCACGCTTTTATGATTTGATAACTTGAGAGTTTAAATGTTACTTTTTCCCCAATTATCAATTCCAAATTGCCTCAAGACTCAACCAAAATATTGACGGCGCCCGTGTCTAAATCGTAATATCCACCCACAACTTTCAGTTTATTCTCCGCAATTAACTGAGAGATAACTGGAGAGGCTTTCAACTTGTTAGCTTGCAGCACAACATTGGCTTTTGAGGCATTTTCTAGCTTGTCGCCTGCTTGGCTTTTCGAGCTTTCTACAGCCGGCTTAATGGCGTCGAGCAAACTGCCAATTTGACCAGGAACTTGAGCCCCTTTGATGGTTGCGTCTACCGCACCGCACCTTTTATGCCCGATTACCACCAGCACTTTTGCTCCCAGTACCAGCGTGCCAAATTCCAGGCTGCCAATTTCTTCTGGGGTAGCAACATTTCCGGCCACGCGACAGACAAATAAATCTCCCAATCCCTGATCGAAAATAATCTCCGAAGGAAAGCGGGAATCTGCACAGCCGAGAATAGCAGCAAAGGGTTTTTGAGATTTGGCAACTTCGACGAGGCGGGGTAAGTCTTGGTTGGGACTTTGGCGTTTTCTTTCAACAAACCGCTTGTTCCCGTCCATTAACTTTTGCAGAGCTCCATCGGGAGTCAAGTCATTTTGAGCAATTGCTGGTTCGGGTGCAGCAAAATCAGCTCCTGCTCCTGCTGCGAGTATCCCTGTACCAATGGCACCTGCGACAAATTTGAGGGAATTGCGTCGGGAAAGATTGAATTCTCTGTGGTTTGAGTTCATTTGTGCTGCCTTCTTTGAACGAGTTGGAAATCTTTGTTCAAGACTTCATGTTTTTAAGATTTTAGATTAAAACTGTCACCTAAAATCTTAAATTTTATATCTATTTACCCGCCTACAATTAGCGACAAGCGAGCTAGCAGCGGCCAGCTTATGAGCAGTCCCAAAACCGCAACTCCGAACAGAATTGTCAAGGCGTAAAACTGAGTTTGACCGTTAACGTTGTATTTGAGGCTTTGCCCGCCGAAAACCGTTGCAAAACCGATTAAATTTACGAATCCGTCAACAATATTGCGATCGACCCAAGAGATAACTTGAGCAACTAGACCTACTGCAAATATCACTGTCACCCGGTAAAGTTTGGCGGTGTAAAAGTCGTAAGCAAAAAAGTCTTGCAGGGCTTGAGAACCGATTCGCACTGGTTTTTCCCATTTCTCGTTCAGGTAAACAAATGCTCCGGCACCGATGCCGATCGCCGTTGACAAAACTAGCAGTCCAGTGGCGGTATAATTCAAACTTGCCCCCGGCAATAAATGCCACGCCGCCAGCAAGTGCGGAACGTGCAAAGTAAAGCCCATTAAAACAGTCATCGGCAAGATAAAAGGCCAGTGAACTTCCGGCGACCGTTCGGTCATTTGCTTTGGTTGGCCGCCAAAAACTAAACCGAAGACGCGCACCAAGCCAAAAGCAGTGACGCCGTTGACAAACAGCACTATTCCTAACAAGAAAGGGTGAGTTTCCGAAAGCCCGGATGTGAAGTCTTCTAAAGCCCAGAAGCAGCCGAAGGGCGGCAGTCCTACTAATCCAGCGCTACCGACAATAAACGATATGGCCGATATTGGCCGCTTTCCCCACAAACCGCCGAGAGAGCGGACATCCTGAGTGATGCTGTTCCAAACTACCGAACCGATGCTCATCACCAGCAAACCCATTGCCAAGCTGTAGGCAAATATCAATGTCAGGGCTGTCTGGGCTTGTCCTGTGCCGACGGCGATAAATACTAAGCCCATGTAAGAGCTGACTATATAGGAAAGCGTGCGCTTGATGTCAATTTGGGCGATCGCAATTAATGAAGCACCAACCGCCGTCGCAGCACCTACAATAATAGTTGTCTTCAGTCCGATCGGCGACAAAGCAATCACTGGCTGCAACTTAATCAAAATCCAAGCACCAGTTTCCACAACTACGGTGTTCCGCAAAATTGTCGCCGGCAGCGGGCCTTCCATCGCCTCATCCAGCCACAGGTGCAAGGGAAACTGAGCGCACTTACCCATGGGCCCGGCAATCAAAGCTAAGCTCAACAGCGTCGCTACAGTAGGGTCAAGCTTTGCAGTCTGAGCCCAAACAGCCAACTCGTCAAAATTCCAAGTTCCAGCCAGCGGCAGAATTGCGACTACTCCCATCAGCAGGAATAAATCTCCCACCCGCTTGGTTAAGAAAGCGTCGCGGGCTCCTGTCACCACCAAAGACTGATTGAACCACAGCCCGACTAGCAGGTAAGTACCCAAAGTCAGAACTTCCAAAATCATGTAGCTGAAGAAGAGAGAATTGCACAGTACCAACCCGCACATCCCCGCTTCAAACAGCCCCATCAAGGAAAACAACCGAGCCCAGCCCCAGTCCATTTCCATGTAACCGAAAGCATAAATCTGCGCCAGCAAGTTCAGTCCGGTAATCAAAACTGTCGCCCCGACGGTGACAGCAGAGATTTCAACGGGAATGGTTAAGTCTAAACCTGCTACATTCAGCCAGGGAATGAACTGGTGTTGCGCTGGTTGGTTCCAGATAGCTGCGAGGGCGATGATGCCGTGTAGGAAAGCGAACAACGTTAATATGGCGTTCACATAACCGGATGGTCTTGGCCCCGTGCGACGGGTAACTGCCGGAAACCACAGTATCGACAGAACTCCACCGATGAGTGGATAGCAAGGTATAAACCAAACCGTCTGGAGTAAGATTTGAGCCATTGGCATTACCTGTAAAGGTTACAAAAATTTAAAATTCTGAGAATAATTACGATGGCGCTGACGACAGCACTGAAAAGCCAGAAGGCAGAATTAGAGGCTATTTTGGCGTCAGTATTCGAGTTACTCGTTGTTTTGAGACTAGGGGGAAAGAATAGACTTATTAATTTTATATTAAGTATTGCGTTAAATTATCATATTTCTGATTCAGCATATTTATCGGTACCGATAAACTCTACTTATACGTATATATAGGGTTTGCTGAATAATTGATCGCAGACCACTAGCAGGAGCGATCGATATATTCAAGGTGAGTTAAATATAAGTTT